>JAYEOF010000272.1:2754-14731 GCA_034722695.1 Campylobacterota bacterium | reverse complement strand
TTTGTTTACTTATATTTGGTTGTCAAAGATCACTCAATAACACTCTCGCTTACAACTCGTAAGTGGTCCATGTGTTGTTGGACGCGTATTATAGCACCGAACTCTCTTCTTGTCAAGGGTTTTTCGAGAAAATATGAAAATTCTTTGAAATTCTTTTTTTACTTACATTATATAGGTAAAATAAATAAAAATTGGCTTATTTGATCTCAATTTACCACTACTCCCCAACAGCACGTTATTTGAATAATATAAAAAGGAAAGCAGTATTATGTAAGGCTATATTTTAGCTTATAAAATAAGAATGATTTGCTAAATAAAAGTTAGAAAAAATTGAAAAAATATGATTTACAAGAAATAAAAGTTTAGATTTGGTGCATATTTGGTCTAACGGTGTGAGTAAAGTAAAGGAGTGTACAAATAGTACATGACCGAACGGAACGAAGCCGTTCGATCAAGCACCCCTCTTATGCTTTAGCAACGGGGGTATCGGCATTTAGTGCCAGAGATGTGCTAAAGCTGAACTTTTATATTTCTTCTGCTACTTGTACATCGTAAAGTACATCATCCATTGGGTGACGATACATAGGCATAGCAAGTCTCTTCTCATCAAGTACGTGACCGATGAATCCGATAGATCTACCTACGATAAAGAATGCGTTAAGTGTACCAGATGCAATGAACTCATTGATCTCATCTTCAGAGTAACCTAAAGCTCTCCACATATCAACCATAAGAATACCGATAGTACCATCAACATTAAGGATAAGGTTCTCTTTCTTAGAGGTAGTCAAGGCTTCAACCGTTCTTGCATAATCAAGAAGTGGCGTTGAAGGGAAGTTATCTGCTGCAAAATTCATAAGACCAGTTACTCTAAGATCCGGGTTCTTAAGAGATTTAATTCTGTGACCAATACCTGGAATTGGTATACCTTGTTTCTTCATGTGACCTAAGAACTCTTTTGGAGAAAGGTTGTTGTCATCAGCATATTTGAAATGCTCTGCTGCACCATCAATTGCACCACCAAATCTTGGTCCAATAGTAAGAAGACCAGTTACCAGTGATTCAACTACTGATTTACCAGCTCTTGCAGTTACTTTTGCATTGTGTGCACCTGAAACGGCAGGACCATGGTCAGCAACAGTTTTGATCACAGTTTCGATAAACTCTGTAGCCCATTTTGGATACTGTTTTTTGAACCATAGAAGTGAAATAACATCACCGATTCCTTTACCCGTATCTGGAGTAGCTACAGATGAGATAGGGAATCCAGCGTAAGTCGCCTCATCTCCTCTGTCATCAGAGATTGTACAGATAAACTCTTTAGATCTTCTCACTGTTGGGCATACATTCATATCTGGCTCAGGAATTTCAGCTAAGTTCATATCAGTAAATACTTTATTGATCATCGCTGGAAGTTCGTTGAATGAATTTGGTACATGGATACCAGCTTCTCTCATAGCATTGTTCTTGTACTCAGCTGTTTCAGACTCAGCATTTGCAGAAGCACCTGCATGACCAAACTGAACACCTGAATCATAATACTTAGCAATTGTACCAATACACCAAGCGATAACTGGTTTAGTAATAGCACCAGATTTAATAGCATCAATTACTTTATACTCTTCAGTACCACCAACTTCACCAAGAAGGATCATATACTTAACTTCTGGATTTTTTTCCATTCTAAGCATATTATCAATAAATACAGATCCAACAAATCTATCTCCACCAATAGCAACACCTTCAGCAATACCATCTGCATTGATAGAGATAATGTTTGAAAGTTCGTTAAAAAGTCCACCTGAACGAGTCACAAGTCCACAAGAACCTGCACGGTGAAGTTTAGAATTAACGATATTAGTGATAGTTCCACCAATATTTGCAACTTTAAATGCACCTGGCGTGATAGCACCAACAGTTGCAGGTCCGATGATAACTACACCTTTTTCTCTAGCAGTTTGGTTCATACCTCTTGCTAATCTTTCAGGGATACCTTCAGCAGTGATCATCATAGATGAGAAACCACCAACTTCAAGAGCCTCCATAGTAACATCATACGCTGTTCTAAAAGATGCAAAGTTCAGTAAAACATCAGCTTGTGGCTGTGCAGCTTTTGCTTCAGCAGTTGTTTTAAAGAGTGGAATCATCACTTCATCTGGTCCAAAAAAGAACTTATCAAATTTATTGTTTGATGTAGGTGCAACAATAGCAGCTACAGATGGTGTTTCTCTTTTGATCGTGTAATCATAATCTAACATTCTTTGGATAGCAGTTTTATTGTTATTCCAAAAAATTGCTTGTGTTGATTTTGTATATAATTGTTCCATGTTATCTCCCTACTTCTCTAATGCCATACGAACAATATCTGTTACGTGTGTTTCTGGTCCATAAACTTCAATATATAAACCTAATCTATCAGCCGCTTCTTTAATATCTTTAAGACCTTTTTCGTAGTTTGGTCCACCACGTCTTACATAGATCTTAAGATCAACTTCTTTCATTTTGTCAGCGTATTCTTCAAATGCTTGAATGATACCTGTAAATGTTTTTGCAACATCAGTAAAGTTAGCAATAGCTCCACCAATGATCATCACTTTTCCACGACCTTGAGGATCTTTTTCTCTTGTCATTAGGTCAAGAAGAGTCTCAGCATAGAATTTTGTTTCACCAGTAGTTGGCCCACCAGAGTACTCACCGTAGTTAGCTAGGTCATCAATACCAGCCATGTCAGCAATAGTATCAGCATAAACAACTGAAGCACCACCACCAGCTACCATTGTCCAGATTCTAGCTTCTGGTTTAAGTAGTGTAAGTTTAAGTGAAGCACCTGTTTTAGCATCTGCTTCTTCTACAGCTTCAACTTCTGGAGATTTAGCTTCCATACCAAATGCAGTTGGGTATTCAACATCACCCCACTCCTCTACCATCATAAATCCAGCAGTATCGTCAAGTTTAGCAACCATATCTAGTAATTCAATTTTGTTACCTTGCATTACGAAAGGATTGATTTCCAGGTATGCGAAGTTCAATTCACGGTATGCTTTAAAGAAACCGATACAAAATTCAGCAAAATTTGCTTTATCTTTATCTGCTACATCAGCAGGTACGTTGGCTCTAATTTTTTCAGCAATTTCATCTTCAGTTGCAGTAATAGGGAATGCTATTTCAGTCACTTTTTCATCCCAGTTCTCTTCAATAGCGATACCACCCTCTGCAGACATATAGATAACATCATCATCACCTACACATGTTGCAGAAACATAATACTCTTCAGATTGCTCATGAGGAGTAAATGGTTCAACAATAAAATGAGTTAGTTTATCTACAGATGGCTCACCAGTAGGCGTATCACCATCAAATGAGAAATAAACTTTTTGCTCGTCAGAAGATTTTTCATCTATCCAACTTGAAGCTTTCGCTAAAGATACATCGCCTGGCTTAGCATCTCTAAAAAGAACTAAGTCATTCATACCTCTTTTCCCAAATAGCATATCTGGTTTTGCAACCAATTTTTTTTCATTTAACCATGCATTTGTTTTTGCAGCTTCTGTTAAGTCTGCTCCATTCTGAACCATTACAGTTTCATATGCATATGTAAAGTCCGGGAAATACTTATCCCAGTGCTTTGCCAAGATTGACTTTGCGTCATATTCTCTAATCGCCTTTTGAGCCATCGAGTTCTCCTTTTATTAAGTTCTTATAATTCTAGCACTAGATAGATTTATCTTTTGTATAGGTAATCCAAACTATAAGTAGAAAGTAGAGATTGTGTATTTTGGAAACAGTTTAGAAGGTGTTTATTTCTCTATCAGTACAAGGAGGAATACCATAATATCTTAACTGATAACGTTCTCGCCATTGTGCATCATCATAACAGGTTATACCCTCTGCTTTTAATTGTTCAGATAAAAGGTATGGTTTGTAGATTCGATTTGCAAAATGTCTGCTTGGGTCAGATGCAATATAAAATAACATTTTATGAAAAATGATCACAAAGGCACTCAAAGCTAAGAATACCATTACCACATAAAACCCCCGTTTATAACGCTTTTGAAACTGAGGTAAACGTACACGTACACTATGGTTAAATACATCAAGCATCAAAACAATTGCGATCATTACATAAGGAGCAAAATCCGTAATATATACCCGCTGCCGAATAGAAAGGAGTAACGAGAAGGCAAATGCTGTAAATGAAATATACCATAGAAGTGTTTTTTTCTCTCTAAGTAAAATACGGTACATGGCATAAAAGAAATAGAGAAATATCAATGGAGAAAAAACCGTTGCATAAAGTCCGAATATCTCTATAAAATGTCCGGATGGTCTTCCGCCTATCTCAATACCTTTCGCCAAATAGATAAAAGCAAGAAGAAATGCCGAGGAGAGGATAATAAGTTTTTTATCTTTATGCATCACAGCATAAAGCAATACTGCGACAAAAAAGATGATAGAAGCCTCATGGATAAAAAAGAGTGCAAGCATAATAAACGGCAGTACTATAAAGTGACCTTTTTCATAGAGCAACACAAAAAGTAACACAAGCGGCAGTACAATAATAGCCACATTGACCAATGTTGTCGCAGTAAGAATACCAGGCAAAAACATAAAAATAAGTGTAGAGAGGTAGGCATCTTCACGTTTGGGAAAATAACGCCGACTGAGTTCATAAAAAAGTCCAACAGTTAAAAAACCAAGAAAGAGGTAAAAAACCCTTAGTCCTATAAATCCGGGAACTAAACTTTCTCCCCATCTCATTAGTGTCCCGACAACATCCTCTGAGGTGTAAAGTATTTTTGCCTCATGAGGACTAATGGGGGTTGTAGCAGCAAGATAAAAAACAGCTATGGCATAAAAGAAAAGTGATAAGAGAAAGTGCTGTTTCTTCATTGTAAACGCTTAGAGTTTTAGAAAGTTATCTAACATTTCATGTCCATGTTCACTCATAATGGACTCAGGGTGGAACTGTACACCATAGATAGGTCTATCTTTGATCTGCAGTGACATGATCTCATCATCATCTTTACTATGTGATGTTGCAATGATACACTCTGGAAGTGTCTCTTTTTTTACCGTTAAAGAGTGGTAACGTGTGGCTCTGAACTCGTTCGGCAAATCTTTAAAAATGGGTGTCTCTCCATCTACAACAACCTGGGAAGTCTTGCCATGCATCATATTTTTAGCTCTTATTACATCACCACCAAATGCCTGCGCAATACTTTGATGACCTAAACAGATACCAAATATAGGTGTAGTATCGGCAAATGCTTTAATGACATCCAGTGTTACACCTGCATCATCTGGCGTAGAAGGACCGGGAGAGAGGATGATCTTTTCAGGATTGAGTGCTTTAATCTCCTCAATCGTAAGCTCATCATTACGTATGATCTTCAGGTCTGCACCTAACTCTCTACAATACTGTACTACATTGTAAGTAAAGCTGTCGTAATTGTCTATCATTAGTACCATTAATTATTTCCTGTTATATTATCATTCTTTAGCATATCAACCGTCCAAAAAAAGTCTATCCACCCTTTGGCTTCTTTTACATACCAGTTTGGAGCTATTTTAGCACCTTTCTTATAAAAAAGGGATGCTACTTTAAACGTAATATCCGGATATGCTTTTTTCAATACTTTCAAAACTTCTATAAGTGTATCTCCTGAGTCAACTATATCATCTACGATAAGCACCTGCTTGGCATCTTTTAACTCTGGAAGATTAAAGACGTCAACACCTTGCAGTTTTTTTGTCTCTTCGTAACCTATAGTATTGATACCATAGACAGAACGAAGGTTATAATATTCACCCATTAATTGTGCCAAACTTAATCCACCTCTGGCGACAGCAATTATCGCATCAAACTCCCAATCTATCTTTTGTGTCAATACTTTTGCATCGGCTAGAAAATCCTCATAGGGATAATAAAGTTTCTCCATGCTAATAGGCTTTTAACTCATTATAAAGACTGTCACGTTCTATGGGTTGGAAACCAGAGTTTTTAATAAGTGCTATAAAATCATCAAGATCCATACCATGACTGCTTTGTGCTCCTGCAGCAGCTTGAATAGACTCTTTTTCTATGGTTCCATCCAAATCATCACAACCAAACTCTTGAGCGATGAGTGCAAGATTAATGGATGCTGTGACCCAGTATGCTTTGATATGGGGGATATTATCTAGCATAATGCGAGAGATGGCATAGGTTTTAAGTATCTCTTGTCCTGAAGGGAACTCTTTTACCTTTAAAAAGTTATTGTCTCTTTGATAGACAAGCGGGATAAAGGCATTAAATCCACCTGTTTTATCTTGAAGCTCACGCAGTCTTATCATATGGTCTATACGATGTGCTCTTGTTTCCACGTGTCCGAAAAGCATGGTGGCGTTACTTTCCTTACCTCTTTCGTGCCACTTTTGATGTATCTCCAACCATTGATCCGAGGTCACTTTACCTTTACAAAGATACTCACGCACTTTTTCATCAAAGATCTCAGCTCCACCACCCGGCATAGAATCTACACCACTCTCTATCATAAGATCTAACACTTCATCATATGAGATACCGTATTCTCTGGTTAAAAAGTCTATTTCTGCTGCAGTCATTGCTTTGACATGTAACTCAGGAAACTGCTCTTTGATCTTTCTAAAAGCACCCATATACCACTCTACCCCATCATTAGGATTATGCGCAGAGACGATATGCATCTCTTTAGCACCAATTTTTACAGATTTTTTAACTATCTCCAATACCTCTTCATGACTCATCGTATATTGGTTAGGGTTTTTTCTGCTTGCTGAGTAGGCACAGAACTTACAGATATCAGCACATACATTGGTTGGATTAATATGACGGTTGATGTTAAAGTAAGACTTGTTACCATACTTTTCTCTACGGATCTCATCTGCAAGTTCACCTAAAGTATAAAGATCTAGATCATAAAGAGCTTCCCCTTCTTCTTGAGTCAGTCTCTCTTTGTTACGTACTTTTTGTATCAAATCCATCTGAGTATATCCATAATTATTTTTGGGTATTATATCACTAATAGTTTAGGAGTTACTAAGTGGATAAAGTAAAAGCACAAATAGAAGAACTACTGTACGAAAATGCAGCAGATTTTAAGATAGCCAAGGTACTGAAAAAAGATATCAAGGTCTACTTTGATACCCTTGAAGAGACCTTCACTACGACTGGCGGTAAAGATTTCCTAGTTAGACATACCAAAAAGATAGATACTGTTTTAAAGCTCATCTATAAGGTTGCACTAAGATCCATGTTTGGAGACTATGCTCCAATGAAAAATTCTGTTCCTCTTGGACTTGTTGCATTAGGAAGTTATGGACGGGAACAACTTTGTGTCCACTCTGATATAGACTTGATGATAGTTTATAAAGAAGTCCCTGGATACAACCTCAAAGAGATGATAGAGAAGATACTTTATATACTTTGGGATACGGGGCTGAAACTTGGGCATCGTGTACATACGATCGAAGAACTACATGAAGTTTCCAAAACAGACATTACCATCAAAACAGCTCTGATAGAATCTCGTTTTATAGAGGGTTCACATTTTATTTGGGTGGATACACAAAATGCTATCAGCCAAATACGCCATGATAATATAAAAGAGTTTATAGAACTTAAACTGAAAGAACAGGAGATAAAGCACCGTAAATTTCCACTTACTATGGAACCTAACCTCAAAGAAGGTGTAGGTGGCTTCCGTAATGCCAATCTTGTTTTTTGGATAGGGAAAGCAATTTATAATGTAAACAGCATTAAAGATCTTCCTGCAAATGTCATAGATGAAAAAGAGTATCGTTCTTTTCGTATCGCTTTAGAATTTCTTTTCCGTGTACGTTCTGCACTGCATCTGGCTACGCATAAGAAAGAGGATAAACTGCGTCTTGACCTTATCCCAAGCGTAGCCAAACTGCTTGGCTTTGAAGAGAGTACGCAAGGACATATGAAGTTTGCTAAAAAAGTAACAGAAAATCTCAAAATCATTAGACTCTATAGTACTATTTGGCTTGATAAATTAACCAAAGAGTATATCGTAGAAAATCCTGAAAAGAATTATATTTACCCTAAAGAAAAAGATTTTAACGGACTTTTGAAACAACTATGCTCGCATGCACAAAAGCCCTTTCATGCACATCCAACATTTCTACAGCAACTTCTTATTGCGAACAGACCAGAGCGTCCTGATGAGAAACTTTATAAAACGATTGCAACTATTTTTTACCAGCCCTATAGTTATTCTATTTTAAGAACACTCTCTCATGCAAGACTTTTAAAATATGCGATTCCTGCTATTCGACAAGTCATCGACCTACCTCAGTTTGATGGCTATCATCAATATGCTGTAGATATACACTCTATTCGTTGCGTGTATCATTTGGAACATATAGAAGACACATTTATTCAAGATCTGTTTGAAACTTTAAATAATGATGAAAAAGCAATGTTAAAACTTGTTACTTTTTTACATGATGCAGGTAAAGGACGTAAACGAGACCATCATTTTGTAGGGGCCTCACTCTTTAAAATTTTTGCAAACAAACTACACATAGACGCTGACCTTATTAAGATGGGGGAGACCCTTATACTCTATCATACACTCATGAGTAATGTGGCACAAAGAGAAGACCTCTATAGTGAAAAAATCATCTTAGCCTTCGCTTCACATTTTAAAACCAAAAAACTTTTAGATATGATCTATATCCTTACCTATGCTGATATGAGTGGTGTAGGAAAAAATATTTATAATTCATTTAATGCACGATTGATCAAAACACTTTATATACGTTCTATTGAAGCGCTGAGCCATACCATTATGCTGGATAATACAGGAAAACGTATCAAAAAAGAGCAAATGCTTAAAAAACATCCTGATTTTCTTGCACTGAGCAAGGTAGAACAAAAAAAGATTTTACAGAGCCCTTCCAATCTGCTTTTTTTACGTTACAAACCGGAGAGGATCGTAACGATCGCAAAAAAAGGCTTTCAAACAAAAGCATATGAATTTCTAATCAGTAACGAAAGGCATCTGACTATTGAACTTATCCGTGCTAAATCATTTAATTTAGGTTATTTTTTAGGCAAACTAAGCAACCTCGATGTAGTTAATATGGATATTTGTAAACTCTTTGATGATCTAAAATATTTTAAAATAGACTTTGCGATCAAAGTAGATAAGGAAGATATACTACTTATCGAAGAGATACTTCATAATTCATTTGATGACAGCAAAAAAAGTACACAACATCTACCTATCATTCAAAAAAAAGAACTTGAGATTGATTGTGAACATTCACAGAGCTATGCTATCATGCGTCTGCACACTACGAATCAAAAAGGATTACTCGCCTATATCATTAATATGTTTGATGAGATGGGTATAGATATTGTCTCTGCTAAAATACATACACTTAAAAATTCTGTAAGAGATATCTTTCTCATCGAAAAGAATGGAAACTTCTGTCATAATACAGACAAAATAATTGATAAACTTACAGGGGAAAATTAAAGATGTGTGGAATTGTAGGATATATTGGACCAAAAGAGAAAAAAGAGATACTTTTAGATGGGTTGCAAGAGTTAGAGTACAGAGGATATGACTCTGCAGGTATTGCTATTATTGAAGGTGAAAAGCTCAATAATTATAAAGCTATAGGAAAACTTGCCAACTTAAGAGAAAAGACAAAAAGCTATACTTCTGATGGTTTTGGTATCTCTATCGGACACACAAGATGGGCAACACATGGTAAACCTACAGAACTCAATGCCCATCCACACCTTGGAGCATACTCTTATGTTGTCCATAACGGAATTATTGAAAACTATCAAGAGCTTAAAGAAGAACTACAAGCTGAGGGTGTCAACTTTTTAAGTCAAACCGATACAGAAACCATCGTTCACCTTTTTGAAAAGTTTCATAAAGCTTCAAACCAACCTTTTCCTGCATTTCAAGAGACTATTGACCAACTAGAGGGTGCATATGCTACCCTTCTTATCACAGAAGCAGACCCGGAGACTATCTTCTTTGCAAAAAATGGTTCTCCTATGCTTATAGGATTTGATGGTGATGAAGTCTATTTTGCCTCTTCAGATACCCCTATCATAGGTAAAGCAACAGAAGTTTATTATCTTGAAGACGGGGAGTATGGTTATGTAAAAGATGGTCAGGTACATCTTTATGATGCCAATGGTGAAAAAAGTTTTACCACACAGGCTCTTACTGCAGATAAGATCTCTGCACAAAAAGATGGATATAGATTTTTTATGGAAAAAGAGATCTATGAACAAAGCCAGATAATGGGTGATACGATGATAGGACGTGTTTTAGATGACTCTATCAACTTTGAAGAGTTGGATGAAGACTTTTTTGATGGGATCTATGCCATTAAAATATGTGCATGTGGGACAAGTTACCACTCAGCCTTAGCTGCTTCATACCTATTTGAGCGTATTGGTAGAATGCGTTGTGATGTTGAGATTGCATCAGAATTTCGTTATAAAGAACCATTTCTTACAGATAAAACACTTTTTATTACTATTTCACAAAGTGGGGAAACAGCTGATACGCTGGAAGCTCTCAAAATGGCAAAAAGAGCTGGACTTAAAACACTGAGTATATGTAATGTAGACAACTCTTCTATCGTTCGTGAAAGTAATGCTGCTATCTTAACACGAGCGGGTATAGAAAAAGGTGTTGCCAGTACAAAAGCATTTGCTACACAGAGTATGGTACTTTGGATGTTAGCTCTTTATGTAGGGCAAGAGAGAAAGACTATTTCTCAAGAGCTCATAAAATCAGAGATTGATGCCATGCTCCATACTCCAAAAGCACTCGTAGTGACTGATGAGTTACATGCAAAATTACATCGTCTTTCTAAACGCTACCTGCATGGACATGGTTTCTTCTTCATTGGTAGAGATATTTTCTTCCCTCTCGCATTGGAGGGAGCACTCAAACTTAAAGAGATAAGCTACCTCCATGCAGAGGGGTATCCGGCTGGAGAGATGAAACACGGACCTATCGCTTTAGCTGACAGTGAACTCTTCACTGTTGCCCTCATGCCAAAAACCATGCATTACGACAAGATCAAAAGTAACGTCGAAGAACTAAGTGCTAGAGATGCTACTATCTTAGCCATCTCACCAGAACCATTTGACTTGGCTGATGACTTCATCCAGACCAAGTATGATTCTCATCCTATGTTAGAATATTTTGAAATGATGGTAGTGACACAACTGCTTGCACTTGAAATTTCTGTAAGGCTTGGAAATGATGTAGATATGCCTAGAAACTTGGCGAAGTCTGTAACTGTAGAGTAGTAGCTAACTGTTTTCTGCAAACCACTGTTTACATAAGGCCTTATAAATCACTTTATATGCCTTATGTTTCTCATAATTTATTACATCTTCTTTAAGAAAATAACTTTCTAAAAAAAACATTTCATCTTTATTATCCAACTTAAACTCCATACAAACACAAGCCAAATCAAAATACCTATCACTCACACTTGCATATTCCCAGTCAATAAATGTAACTTCATCAGAGAAAAAGACATTTTGTGGGTTTAGGTCATTATGGCAGAGTGCATATTCTAAATCATATTTAGCTATGGTTTCAAATGCTTTCAAAACTTCATCTGTTTGATCTTTAATATGTAATGTTAGAGGTTTACTATAAACTTCTATACTATGTAGTTTTTGCAAGGTATCCGCTAAGCGTTCTAAATCATTTTCATCTAACTTACTTTTATGTACACCCTCTAAAAACTGGGAGACCATGAAAGCATTTGCTTCATCAAATACCAAAGGCTCGGCAGTGATACCTTGCTCAAAAGCTAAGTGTTGCACTTTATACTCAAAGACTCTATCTATATCATTTCGTAAAAGTTTACGTGCAATATACTTTTTACCCTCTGCAACCAAAAGATAGTTTTCATTACAATACCCTTGATGCTTTAA
>JAYEOF010000272.1:0-2654 GCA_034722695.1 Campylobacterota bacterium | reverse complement strand
TTTACTCCTAAATAGTCTTGGCAACAAGATGAATACAGCCAACACTAGTACTAAAAGTATCAATGCTACACCTGCTGCATCTGTAGTACGGTATGAGCCCATAAGCTGATACAGGTACCAGGGCAGTGTTGTAAATTCGTCTGATCCAAAGAGTGCTATGATACCCAAATCTCCTAGAGAAAAACAAAATGCCAAAGCAAAGACATAACCAAGTGAGGACTTGATGTAAGGATACTCTATATAAAACCATCGTTGTAGTTTGCTTAGCCCCAGAGAAAAAGCAAGTTTATCGTAACGCTGAGCCGTCTTTTGCATGGCTGGAGTAAGGACTGAGAGTGCAAAAGGAAGAGACATGAGTACATTGGCTGTTAAGAGTGCCACCGTTGACCATACAAACATAGAAGCCTCATACTTTTGAGACAGAAGAAAAAATCCTAGTCCCATCACAAGTGAAGGGATGGCAAGGTAAAGATTACCAGAGAAGGCAACTATGAGATTGAAGATCTTTGCAAAAGGTTTTCCTGCTAAACGCTCATAAGATGTAAAGTTTCGCCTCGTATTACTCAAAAGTATTGCTATAATGACAGTCAGCATGCTAGAGACCGTTGCCAATGTAATAGATGTAAAAAAAGATTTTATAAACAACGCTTCACCCAGTATACGACCAAAGTCTGCACCTAGCCCGTCTATGACTATGACAATCAAAGGCAATACAAAAAAGAGTGTAAATAGTCCAATAATAGCCCATTGGAATATTTGTAATATTTTAGACTCTTTCCATGGTATAAGCGTGTGACTTGTCTTTAAATTTGCAAGCCCCGTTCTAAAGCTGGAAGAGAAGACCACAAGCACTGCCGAGATCGTTAATTGTACAAGTGCCAACTTTAATGCCATACCTATGTCAAAATCCAGCTTCACCGCTTCATAAATAGCAACTTCTAAAGTGTTATAGCTAGGACTTCCTCCCAAAAGAAGTACCACAGCAAAAGAGGTAAAACAAAGTAAAAAGATAGTTGAACCAATGCTGAGCAGTGTAGACTTTAAGGCTGGATACTCCACATATAAGAACCTCTCAAACAGAGAAAAATTCAAACTCTTTGCAAGTTTATATTTCTCTTTTGGTATAGATTCAAAGCTATGCAGCAAGGCTCGAGAAGCAAAAGAGGCATTCAGATACGTATGTGCAAGTAAAATACCCCCTAATCCATACAAATAGGAACCAAAAGAGGTATCAAAAAGAAAAAGGCTGGCTTGATTAAGGTAGCCATTGCGTCCAAAAATACCTATAAGTCCAAATACTACGATGAGTGTGGGCAAGACCAAAGAGGAAGAGAAGAGTGCCACTAAAAGTGATCGTCCTTTAAAGTGTGACTGATGTGCCAAAGACCATGCTAGCAGTACACCTACTGCCAAAGAGAGGAGTGTAGATAGAAAGGCTTGATAGAGTGTGAATTTTAAAAGACCATACACTCTACTGTCTAACTGTGTAAGTAAGTTTGCATCTTGTGAGAGATACAGTGTAAAAAAGAGTAAAAAGGCAAAAGCAAGTAGAAGTAAAGAGATCACAGTCCCTGGAAGTACAGAAGTTTTAAACCTTGCTAATCCATTGAACATATTTACTTCTGTATGGCATCCAGCCATTCATTCACGATAGCTTTTCTTTGAGTTTCTACTGTTTTCCCATCCATAAGAAGCATAGATTCTGGTCTATGTAATGTTTCAAATGCTTTAGGTAACGCTATATTTTTTACCACAGGATATGACCAGTTAGCTGTAGGAATAATTTCTCCAAAAGTCTCAGAGTGCATAAAAGCTAAAAACTTTTTTGCCAAGACTTGTTGTTTGGAGTTTTTCAATACTGCTGCCACTTCTATCTGTCCGTAATGTCCTTCTTTAAAGGTAGCACTTTTAATGTTCGTTTTGTTCTCTTCAATTATATGATAAGCAGGAGAAGTGGTGTACGAAAGTACCATATCTGCCTCGCCTCTTAAAAAAAGACCATAAGATTCAGACCACCCCTTAGTAATAGTCAAAATGTGTGGAGAAAGTTTTTTCCAATACTCTCCTGCTTTGTCTTTGTAAACCTCTTTGATCCACAAAAGCAAACCAAGTCCGGGAGTTGATGAACGGGGATCTTGAATAACGATCTTAAAATCTTCAGGCATAGCTGCCAATGCTTCAAATGACAAAGGTGGATTTTTAAGTTTATCTGCATCATATATGAAAGCAAAGTAACTGTAGTCAAAAGGTACAAAAGTATTGTCACTATAGGCAACTGGTAAATCCAGCTGCGATGTATTTAGATCATGTAGTGTGAACAATGCTGTCTTTTTAGCAACTTGTGCGATACTCGTATCAAGACCGAGCAAAATATCTGCTTTGGTGTTTTTACCTTCAAGTTGAATCTTTCTTAAGGCTCCTATTGCACTTGATACTCCCACAAATTTGACATTGCAATGATGTAATTTTTCAAAAGCTTTTTTTATCTTAGGTCCTGCACTCCATGATGCCATAAATGTATCATAGGTATAAATGGTAAGTGTGGGTTTAGTATCACTTGCAACTGAAGTGATACTAAAAAGTATATATAGTAGTAATAATTGTATTGTTTTAATCATGCAGGATTATATCATAGATTAGAAGTCGTATGATAC
>JAYEOF010000271.1:0-3770 GCA_034722695.1 Campylobacterota bacterium | reverse complement strand
TGATCGGTATATTCCCACAGGACAGAACGGCTTATCTTATCGCTTTGTCTATTGTCGTGGCTGTTCCGCTCTATCTGGTACGTGCCTATAAAGGGGATGCGAGTATCTTTATGTTAACGGCTGTTACGATGCTGATGATCTTTAAAAATGGTGAAGTGGATGATGTGTTTATCTATGGACTAGACAAAACCTATATGACTGTTTTTGGTATTATGGTTTACACCGCAGTCGGTGTGTTTCTTTGGCCTGTGAGTCTTGAAGATACGACAACAAAAAGTGCATTAAAACTCTCCGAAGCCCAGTCACAACTTTTTGTAAACAGAGACAATACTAAAGAAGAACGTGCAAAATCATTAGCCTTACTTTTAGAAAATGAAGCGCAACTTGAAAAGTCTAACATGGATACAGGATCTGCATCCATAGATATGAAACAGTGGCATAGTATGATCTATAATTATAAAAATATCAATGCACATCTTACACTGCTTTCTATGCATGATAAAGAAGCCTATGTAGAGAATTTTGATGCCTATATTTCCAATTATAAAAATTTAGAGGATGAAATAAGTTTTCTCTTTAGAGAGATCTCACTTGCATGGGAAAACGAGCATGATATAGTCATACCCGAAGCCATTACACCTGAGTATCAATCGGAGAAGATAAAAGAACTATCACACCTTGAACGAGCCTCACTGATAACAACGATTCAAGATATGAAAAAACTCCATGAAGAGTTAAGAACACTTGCCACGAAATTAAATCGTATTAATAGTCCTTTACCTACTTTTTTTGACAGTGAAAAGATACCGGATAACAAACGTTTTCTCTGGGGTGATATAGAACATTTAAAAGGTGTTCTGGTTACTTTTATCATTTTTTGGGCAGCCGTTGTCTTTTGGATAACGATGAACCCTCCCGGGGCTTTCATAGTGGTGGCTTTGGCAACTGCTTTAAGTGTTTTAACGACATTTTCACCGTTGAAACCTTCTCTATTGATGATCATTTTTACACTTTCTTTTATCTTTGCTACGTTAATGTATGTGTTTGTCTTACCTCATTTACATTATGGATGGGAGTTAGGACTTTTTATCTTTGCCTATGCGTTCATTTCATTTCATTTTGTTAACCCGATGATCGCGATTTTCTTTTTATTAGGACTGTTTACTCTAAACATAAGCAATGAAATGTTCTATCACTTTGGTATATTCCTTTCAGTCTTATTAGCATTTTATCTCTTTCTTTTTGTCATGAATCTTTTCTACTATATACCATTTTCAACAAAACCTGAGCATCTATTTTTACAGATGAAAAATCGTTTCTTTAGATTTTCTCAAGTGATGATAGCTAAGGGGCGTGATAAAGAAGAAGGTAAAGAGTCTTGGTTTATGAGACTTTATGCACGTTACAGTGAAGTGCATCTTATGAGTACGGTCAAGAAAATGCAGCTCTGGGGATCTAAAATAGATGATACATATTTTGATACGATCGATAAAAACAAGCTTCTTGCATTTACTAAAGCGTCTGAAAAATTTGCTTACTTGGTCGAGCTGTTATCTCATAAAGACTTAGAGATCAAAAACAACCCCTTGATCCCTATACTAAGAAAGAACTATACAGTACCTAGCTTAACTGACCTTTTAGATGAATATGTCAAAGGGAAAGCAGTCAAAGAGTTAGATCCTTTCTGGAGAGACAAAGAACAGATCCTCAAAGCGGTTGAAGAGACTTTATCGAAAGTCTTAGGGGATATAGATAGTGAACAATATACTAAAAAAGAGATCGCAGAGTTATATGAAAATATCTCTCTACGCAAAAATGTCTGGTTGGCACTTTTTGACTGTCAAGAGATCATGGCAGATATTGATTTTAATACACTGAAACAAAGCAGGTTCTAATGGATACAAAAAAATTAAATAAAGAGTATATATGATAGGTAAATTACCAAAAATAGGGCTTTCTGCCCTTACTGTAATGATGTTAAGTGGTTGTGTCAAACTGGGTCCGGATTTTATGGGGGTTGAGTCTCCAACGCTTCCTAAAAACTTGACAAAAGGCAGCAGTAAAGTCAATACTCATAAGCTTGCTCAATGGTGGAAAACGTTTAATGACCCTACACTCAATACCTTGGTTCAAAAAACCTATGCACAAAATCTTGACATTAAAAGTGCAGGTCTGCGTATTGCACAAGCACGTGCAGTATTGGGTATCAGTGAGGGGTTGAACTTCCCTCAAGTACAAACACTTTCTGGGTCTGCTTCTTCTTCAAGAACAAAAGCAGTAGATATTGCCACAGCGGGGATGAACTTTGACATTGGTTGGGAGCTGGATATCTGGGGTAAATATGCCAGAGGTATAGAATCTTCTGAAGCAAATCTCTATGCCAGCGTCGCTTCCTATAATGATATTATGGTCTCAGTCATCGCTGAAGTGGCACGTAATTATATTAATTACCGTACATCAGAAGAACGTTTAGCCTATGCAAGACGAAATGTTCAGATACAGGAACGTGTGACCCAGATGACAGAGATACAGTTCAATTCAGGGAATGTATCGGAACTGGATATGCAGCAGTCACGTTCACAACTGTATAATACACGTTCAGCGATTCCTTCTATAGAGATATCAAAGGCAAAAGCTAGAAATGCAATGGCTCTTTTATTGGGGACAGATGCAAATAGCGTAACAAAGATCCTTAGAACAGGCTCTAAAAAGCATAGTGATTCAACGGGTAAATATGTTGGCAAGGAAAAGAAGGGCGTATTGCAGATCAAGGCAGGTACTTCCGATCTTCTGAATATTGCGATGATTCCTCAACCTCGTTTAAATCCTTACAATAAAATAGATGCTGATCTCATTTCAAGAAGACCCGATGTAAAAGTGGCTGAATATCGTGTTCGCTCAAACAATGCTTTGATAGGTTCGAGTATTGCAGAACTGTATCCAAGTTTTTCTCTCTTTGGAAATATAGGGTACAACACCAATAATGCTACGGGTTCATGGGTTACCGGATCCGATGCACTTGGTGTCACGATCGGACCGGCATTCTCTTGGAACATCTTACAGTATGGACGTATCAAAAATAAAATACGATTACAAGATGCCGTGTTTGAAGAGAGTTTAGTGAACTATAACAAAAAAGTACTCTCTGCAGTCTCTGAAGTTTCTGATGCACTTGAGAGTTATATCTTGACAAGAAAACAGCAGGTAGAGAACAGAAAAGCCGTAGATGCCACAGTGCGTGCATTTAACATTTCAGTGATCCAGTATAATGACGGTTTGGTTAGTTATCAACGTTTACTTACGACAGTAGAGAAATTAACAGCAACACAAGATCGTTATGCTGCGATAAAAGGAAATCTTTCTATACAAGCAATTTTACTCTACAAAGCATTGGGTGGAGGCTGGCAGATAAGTAAAGGCAAGTCTTACCTTTCTGCTGAAACTGCTGAAAAGATGAAGCAGAGAGTTGATTGGGACAGATACCTTGATGATAATATGACAAGACTTCCAGAAGGAATGCAGTAATGCAGGAGATAAAACAATGAGCAACCCTTACCCACATGAACTCTCGTTAGGTGATGTCTATTATTCACCTATGTTACTGGTAGTTACTTTGTCTTTTTTGGCTGCAGTGATCACGGTCATTGTATTAAATAAGTTGAAAATATCACGTTTTCTTGCTGCGCCACCTTACGTATTTATTGCGATCATGGCTCTCTATATGGTATTGATAGATACATTTTGGATTAAATTTTAAAGGTTAATAATGA
>JAYEOF010000270.1:0-3778 GCA_034722695.1 Campylobacterota bacterium | reverse complement strand
TTTGATGTCACCCCTGCCCGACTCATTACCGGACTTATCACTGAAGCAGGACTCATAGATGCAGATGAAAATGCCATAAAAGAGCTCATATGATAGATGGTGTTATCAAATATAGCATAGAGCATCAAACTACTAGCACTCCTCCCTTTTCAGGCTATGAACAACTTGAAGCACTTCGTACACGCCTTTTTACACTGGGTCTGATAGGTGAAAAAGATGGGATCGGCTATGGCAATCTCTCGATGCGACATGAAGGGTCAAAATCTTTTTTTATCACTGCTACACAAACAGGAAGAAAGCAGATGCTCTCTCGTGAGTATTACACCTATATTAGTGATTATAATTTCAGTACTTTCAAAATCGTCTCACAAGGAACACATAAACCAAGCTCTGAAGCACTCAGCCACGCTATGATCTATGCGATAGATGAGAGGATCACTACAGTCATTCATATTCACTCTTTGGCACTATGGAAGTTTATGAAAACCAAAGATTACTTTTTTACTACGGCAGAGTACGGAACAGCAGAGATGGTAGAAGAGATCGTAGGACTCTATGATAACTTTGATCCTATGCTGAATAACGCTTTTGTAATGAAAGGCCATGAAGAGGGTATCATCACTTTTGGTAGAAGTGTTGAAGAGGCAGAATTAATACTATATAATATTATGCAAGCATACCTACAAGAGAATGGAAAATGAAGAATAAAGAGATCCTATGCCATGAGTGTAAAAAACCCATACTTAATAGAGATGATCTAGCGGTAGTGGGCAATTCTTTTATCACTTATCACAACAAGTGTTTTGAAAGTATAAAACATAAAAAAGTATATGCATTCTATTCAGGATATAAAAGTAATGGTATGTTTCCGTGGGTGATGTTACTTATTTTAAACACTGCTATATGGGTTATTTTTTATCTCTTTTCCCCACCGATTAACGAAGTGATTGTTTTTAGTGCATTTATATCAGCAATGATACTATTTTATAGAATAATGTCTTATATACTATATGAACGTCATTTGTAATGAACCAAGTCTTTACATCAACTAAATAACCAAACCTTCGGGGATGAGAAACGAGGAAAATATTGGTATGGCTATGCTATACTTTTTCCAAATATTAAATCCGTAATATGCAATGATAAACACTCGTTTTCGATCTCTCTTGCATATTACAGGTTAAAGGTCTAATAAGATGAGAATCCCGGCAAAATCTACAGAAGCAAAAATAGCCAGTCAACTAGCAGAAGAGTTACAAACATATTTTGTAGGTAAACTCAATGATATTAGCCATTCACTGGGAAAAGGAAAAGAGTTTGAAGCTCTAGAGTGGGAGCGTGATGAAGGTATCCATGGTGGTGGTGTGCGTTATGAAGCTAGAGATGAAACTGTTTTTGACAGAGCTTCAGTCAATGTTTCACAAGTACATTATGATGAAGATGAGACAAAAAAACTCTCTTCGGCTACTGCGATATCGACTATTATTCACCCTACTAACCCTCATGCCCCTTCTATGCATATGCACATCTCATGGACACAAATGCGTGATGGTGAAGGGTACTGGCGTATTATGGGTGATTTAAATCCAACATTGAAAAATGATGTCTTTCAAAGAGACTTTGAAATGGCACTCGATAGAACAGCAGATGAGTACTATGAAGAGGGTGCAGCACAGGGAGACAGATATTTTCATATTCCTGTATTGAACCGTACACGTGGTGTTAGTCATTTTTACCTTGAAAACTTTAATACAGGTGATTTTGAAGCAGACAGAACCTTTGCCTTCAAGATGGGTAAAGCAATGATCGATGCATATATAGGTATTACACTCCAAGCACTTCAGTATTATGTAGGCTATACCGCTGAAGAGAAAGCGATACAGTTGGATTACCATACCCTTTACTTGTTCCAAGTGCTTACACTGGATAGAGGTACTACCTCAGGACTGCTTGTACATGACCAAAATGATGTAGGTATCATGGGATCCATTCCCTCTCATGTGAACAGAGAACTTTTAGCGTCATGGGTAGCGTTGATGCCTAAACCTCAAGATGTGTTGGTTCTAGCACTTTTAGATGCCTTGCCAGATGAAGTGCCAACACCTGTAGACGTAGAGACAAAGAAAAAACTTGCAAATGCAGTGAGAGCACATTATAAAAAGTATCCTGAAGCTTTAAGTATGCAGGCATCCGGGAATAGCGTACCTCCAACAGTAGATAACCACAATTAAAAACTATTTTCTCTCGTTTTTCCCCATCGGGGGCGATGGAAACGTAGATAACTACCCTATAGATAATTTTATGATCATATTATTATCTCTATTATTTTAGCATAATTTTTTCCTTACATAGACAATAGATTTTTCTATAACAGAATTTAAATCTTAAAAAAGATTCTCTTCAAGATAGGTACGTACGGGGTGACCATCTGGATATTGTCCTTCGAAAGGAGAGGTGTTGTTGTTTAAAAATTCACTCATATGACTCCCTAATATATAATTTTTTTTTGCAGTATAGTCAAATGAGAAAGAAAAAATATTGAGGGCTATCAAGAGATAAGTAATTTATTTTAATATTAATTACTATCTATCGTTTATACGGTACTTTTGCAGAGGGGGTCTCTTTTGAAGTAGGCTCCAAATGTCTGTCTTGATCATCGAAAAAGATGTCTGCACCAAAGGCCTTTATGACTTCATATTTCTGCACACCACCTTGGAAAAAGGCTTCATCTACACGTACACCCCAACCTTCTAGAGTTCCAAGTACTCTTTCATGTGTTGAGAAGTTTCTAGCCGTTACAAGCGCTGTACGTATGGGAGAACCTTCCATAGGGAACTTGTCTTGTATCTCTGAGATGGTTTTTAGGAACTTGAAGAAAGGCCCTTTGCTGAGTGGGTTTTTGGCGTTATTTCTTTCATACTCTATGAACGCTTCCAAACCTTTTTCCTGATACACCTTTTCACTCTCATCACCAAAGATGACAGCATCACCATCGAAAGCTATCTTAACCATATCACTCTCTTGAGATGTAATGGGTGTATGTGGAAGTATGGTTGCAGCTGCTACACCTGAGTTTACTGCCTCTTCAACATCCGGGGAGTAAACAGAAAGGAACAGATCCACTTTAAAGGCTTCAAGGTAACGTGCTACGGGAGTACCGGCTGTCCATCCTGTGCGTTCTATGTCTAAGTTATAGTGTTCTATAGAGCGTCCTATACGTAATCCTGTTGCAGCATTATTACGTGAGAGTATGATCACTTCTATGAGTTTGTTGTCAAATTTTTTATTGATAGCTAACAGATTTTGTACAAATCTAAATGCAGACCCTTTAGCTAAAGGGTCATCTAGACGGGAAAGCTGATAGTCATAATACGCTTCAAGCCCCTCTTTATCGAAAATAGTATTTTCCTCTTCAAGACTAAAGAGTGCACGTGATGAGATAGCAATAACAAGTTTATCTTGGAGGTCATAAGCCATAAAATACTCTTTTTCATGAAGTATATCATTTTAGGTTTACCCTTATGTTATAATTAAACATCAAATTAAAAGGATATGGAATGAGTTTTGGAAATATAGTATTATTGATCATAGTTGCAGTTGTTGCGTATTTGATAGCGATCTACAATAAGTTTGTATCACTAAGAGCAGGTATAGATGCTTCATGGTCAGATATAGATGTGCAACTTAAACGTCGTTATGATCTTATCCCGGCATTGGTAGATACCGTTAAAGGTTATAAAGATTATGAAGCTGACACACTTGAAAAAGTCATCAAGGC
>JAYEOF010000269.1:0-3843 GCA_034722695.1 Campylobacterota bacterium | reverse complement strand
GAGAGTGGGCATTTGAGCAGTGCCAAGGATGGTTTGGCTGATCTCTCTGCAAAACTACTTAATGAAGGTACTGCAAAAGAAGGGTCTGTAGGGTTTGCTACGAAACTTGATGCACATGCTGTAGACATAGGTGCTCATGTAGGACGTGAAAGTTTTACCCTGGAAGTTTCAGCACTTAAAAGTGAATTCCCTTATGCCGTTGAGCGTCTGAAAGAGTTACTTAAAGATCCGAACTACACAAAAGAAGCAGCAGAACACGTCAAGCGTCAAAAGACAGGCTGGCTTACACAGAAGAAAGGTGACTTTGACTATATTGCAGCAACAAAGTTAAGAGAGGTTCTTTTTAAGGGGTCTGCATTGGCAAAACCTTATAACGGGACACTTGAAAGTGTAGAAAGCATTACACTTGAAGAGTTGAAAAGTTTTATCACTTCACACTTGGGATATAACAACGTCATAGCTGTAGTAGGGGGAGATATCTCTTTTGATGAGGCAGAAAACTATCTTACAGAGATCCTTGAACTTCTTCCTAAAGTAGAGGTAAAAGAGATCGCAAGAGTAAAAGCTTCAGATAAAAAAGAGTTGGTACTTACAGATGAAGATACACAACAGGCATATATCTACTTTGCCGCACCATTTAACTACTCCTATAAAGAAAAAGACCAGTATAAAGCCAAGATAGCAGAGTACCTGCTTGGTGGTGCAGGATTTGGTAGCCGTCTGATGGAAGAGATCCGTGTGAAACGTGGACTTACTTATGGGGTGTATGCACATTTGGTACGTTCAAGAACAGTTTCTTATTTGAGTGGGTATATGCAAACGAAACTCACTACACAGGATGAAGCTAAAAATTTGATTCAAGAGGTTGTGGATACTTTTGTTGAAAAAGGTATCACACAAAAAGAGCTTGACGATACGAAAAAGTTTTTACTAGGGTCTGAACCACTTCGTACAGAAACACTCTCCCAAAGACTCAATCGTGCCTATAGTGAATACTACTATGGAAGACCACTCGGCTTCTCCAAAGAGCAGTTAAAGAAGATAGAAACAGTGACACTTGATGAGATGAATACGTTTATAAAAGCACATAAAGAGTTATCGGACCTTTCGTTTTCTATCGTAACGAAAGAATTAGAAATTAAAAAGTAGAAATTAGAAATTGTGGTATGTATTGCTTTACAATACTGCTATAAATATACACACCAAGGACATTTCCTTGCTATGTTCACGGCATAATATGTCAATTTGACATATTTTTTCTTCTTTTGTGAAAGCTTCGTTATAATCTACCCTATATAAAACAGAACTTTTAATTTTTACTTTCTAATTTTTAATTCTGAACGGAGTGAAGCATGGAAGAAGCAAAACAACTGTTTAAAAAACTCAAGATCCATTCACTGCTGGATCTTGCTCTCATCATTCCTACTTCTTACAATGACACGACACTCTCAACTTCTCTGGAGTTAGGTAAAGTCCATACACTTGAAGCAAAAGTGACAGATAGCAGTATCTACTCGGGAAAGCTCCGTGTCACTTTTAACCTTACTCAGTCCGGAAGACGACTCTCTTCTACTTTTTTCAGAGTGACACCCTATCATCATAAGCTTTTTGAAGTAGGTTCAAGTCATGTGATACAAGGAAAACTTGAAGAGTACAAAGGTTATTTACAAATGTCACAGCCAAAGTCCATCAAGCAAGTAGGCAAGATAACTCCTAAGTATAAAACGGTACTCAAAGAGAGTGAGATCTCTTCTCTTATTGAGTGTTACGTAACAGAGAAGAATCTTTATAATGAGGGTTTAGATTCTAAAGAAGTAGCAACACTCATGCGTATACACTTTCCGAAGAGTATGGAAGATGTCTATGAAAATGGTGGATTTAAAAGTGAGATCATTGAAGTACTAAAGTTTATAGAAGCCTTCAATCATCTTAAAAAACTTCGAGGAAAGAGGGCAGATTTCCCTGCACTTAGAGCAGTGCATGGAGATATCCAAGCTTTTATAGAGAACTTGCCTTTTACTTTAACGCCTGAACAGACAGCGGTCACTGCTCAGATACAGACAGATCTTGCAAAAGAAGACAAAGCAGCCAAACGTATGGTTGTAGGAGATGTGGGTTCAGGGAAAACGATGGTCATATTGGCTTCAGTAATGATGGCATTGCCTCATAAGAGTATTTTGATGGCTCCTACTTCACTGCTTGCTTTACAACTCTATGAAGAGGCGTGTAAACATTTACCCAAATCGGTGAAAGTAGCCTTGGTAATGCAGGGTAAAGATAAGGGTGACTACACAGAAGCAGACTTTATCATAGGGACGCATGCACTACTCTATAAAGAAGACCTGCCCCAAGCTTCTTTAGTAATGGTAGATGAACAACATCGTTTTGGAACCAAACAGCGACAGAGTTTGGAGGCACTTGTCAGCAAAGGCGGGGAGAGACGGGCACACTTCATACAGTTCTCAGCCACACCCATACCAAGAACGCAGGCGATGATGGAGTCTGAACTGCTTGATGTAAGTCTCATCACCACTACACCTTTTGAGCGAGAGGTATTGACCCAAACCATAGGAAAACAAGATTTCCCAAATCTACTGGATCATATCAAAGATGAGATAGCACAACAACACCAGGTTCTGATCATTTATCCTTTAGTAGAAGAGAGTACGGAAGTACCTTATCAGTCTTTGGAAGAGAGTCGGGGATTTTGGGAAAATAAATTTGATGATGTCTATGTGACACATGGTAAAGATAAACAAAAAGAAGAAGTTTTACTGGAGTTTCGAGAAAAAGGAAATATACTTTTGGCTACCACGGTTGTCGAAGTAGGTATCTCTCTGCCTAGATTGACCCTTATCGTCATCGTAGGAGCAGAAAGACTGGGACTTGCCACTTTACATCAGCTTAGAGGAAGAGTAGGGCGTAATGGGTTGAAAAGTTGGTGCTATCTGTATAGTAACAGTAATGAGAATTTTAGACTTGAACAATTTACCAAAACAACCAATGGCTTTGATATTGCAAAACTTGATCTAAAGTTTCGTGACAGTGGAGACATTCTGGATGGAACTATTCAAAGTGGCCAAAGATTTAAGTGGCTGGATATGGGGGAAGATGAGGAGATCGTAGGGTATGCAAAGATAAGGATCGGGAATTTGACTTTATGATCTTGGCATGTTATAATATGGTAAATTTAGAAGGATAATAGTATGGCTAAAATTCATGGTGAAACAGTAGAGAAAGTGACTTTCAATATGCCTACAGAGCTTAAAGAACAGATTATGGTACTTAAAGATGAACTAAAAATGTCTATGTCTGCTATTTATAATGAAGCTATTAAGAACTATCTGGAACAAAAAGAGTTAGAAAAATGGCATAAAGGGGTTTCTCTCGCTTTGAAAGATAAAGATTATATGACATTCTCTGAAGAGTTGGGAAAGGATAATGGAGATCTGTATGAATATTAATCAAGGTGAGATTTGGCTTGTTGAATTTTTTCCGAAAATAGGCAGTGAAATAACAAAGCTGAGACCTGCTATTGTAGTAAGTCATAATGAAATTGGTAGATTACCTCTCAAAACTATTGTACCCATAACAGATTGGAAAACAAATTATAAAAACTATCCGTGGATGATACAAGTTAAAAATAATAGATTAAATGGGTTATCTAAAAATTCTGCAATTGATTGTTTTCAGATCAAAAACTTTTCCCATGACAGATTTGTAAGAAATATGGGGACAATACATAGCAGCATGTTAGAAAAGATACATCAGACGATAGTAAAAACTTTAAATCCTGTATATACTCTGGCTTAAAAATTTAGCAACACATCATCCAGTAATTTT
>JAYEOF010000268.1:1773-3845 GCA_034722695.1 Campylobacterota bacterium | reverse complement strand
TTTACGCTCCCCCCTAATGTTATTTTACTTCATAAACAACAGTTGAACCACTCATTTCATAAGAGACTAGAAGTAAATTTTTGTTATTTGGTGATTGGCTTGCACGTATGAATTTCATACCTTCTGCAGAAATATCACCATCTTTACCTGTTTTAATATAATTGACAAATTGTGCTTTGGCAGGCTTTGTAATGTCATAGATCATAATGGCATTTTGTCTTTCAAGTCCAACGAACGCATAGGTCTTATCTTTTATTTTTCCCACAGTCAATGCTTCAGGCTCAGCACCTTTGTTACCGCTTCTTCCATCCATCTCACCTTCATCCTGATTAAATAAATCAGGTTCATAAAATTCAACTTTTTTAGAAATATCATCTCCACTGTCAAAGACTAAATCACCATTTGAATCCCAGATAGAAAAACTTCTTGCTCCATAACTATATAGTTTGTCATAATCTCCATCATTGTCAGTATCACCCAGATCAACCATGACTTTTAAATCATTTTCTAATGCATATTCATCTTCTATTGAAGCATCAAGGTTAAGTTTTTTTATTTTTTCTTCATCTTCAAAGTCACCATATTCTCTACCGTCGCCTTCATTTGCAGTGACTAAATATGTTTTACCGTGTACCTTATACGAAGCGATAGAATCTGGCTGATAAAGCCCAAACAGACCTTTGTAAGATTTCATCTTGATCTCACCTTCTTCGTCAATATCTATGGTATTGTTGGAAGTCTCTTCCCAACTTTTTGTACCATATGACTTCACATACTCCAAAGTATTCTTTCTAAGATCTACTTTAGCCATTGCATTATTTTCCTGCAGTGTCACATAGGCATAATGTCCACTGACTGTAATGTACTCTGGCTCGAGATCTTTTGCTTGATCATTACTTGGCGTATCACCCAATCTTACAGCCGTTCCATCTTTAGCATCGGTTAAAGGCACACCGGAAAAATCTATATCTGTATATGCACCTGTTTTAATATTTGCAATACCAATGGAACCAATAGGATCAACACTATAATCATCGTTAGGCTCACCTTCATTTGCTACAATTACTTTTCTACCATCTTTACTAAAAGTAACCATATCCGGAAGATATCCAGCCTTGATTGTTTTTAAATGGTTTCCATTAATATCAAAGATAACAACTGAACCTTTGAGTTGCTTAGAACCTACAAGGTCATCTCCATTTTGAACTGCTACAGCCACTTTGCCTTTTGAAACTGCTACAGAATTGACACCTGTTCCATAAGGAGTTAAATCAATAGAAGAGATTTTTACAGGAGTGATTACATTGTTAATATCAATAATATCTATAGCATTATCTGCACCATTTGTGGTAAACATTTTTTTTGATCTTTCATCATAGGCAACTATTTCACTGCCGCCTTCTACATAAGTTTCATAAGAACCTAATTTTATTAAGTCACCATTTATTTTTGGTTCTTGTGCCATAGCAATAGATGTAACTAAAAGTGTAGATGTAAGGATTGAAACATATTTCATTTTTGACTCCGTATATATTAAGATATTGAAGATTATAGGAATCATTTAGATGATGAGTATCAATGAGAGAGATGATTCTGTTAGTCCTCTGCCATGATTTTATTTATTCTTTATAACAAAATAGTAACACAGTATTGATCTTTAATATAAGGGTCATTCCAATATATAAAATAAGAAGGAACCGTTATGTGATATAGGGGTGAGATGATGCTAATGCTATTTTTTATCAAAGAATAAAAATCGCTGGAAGCTTAGTATATAAGTGTTTTAAATTATGTGAAAGTTATTATGGCTGACAGGAAGAGATTCGAACTCTCGGTGAGTTACCCCACACAGACGTTCCAGGTCTGCACCTTCGACCACTCGGACACCTGTCAATAAATACCATTATATATCTGCCAATAAGTAAAATACGTTTTAGATTATTGTATAGATAATGTAGTACCCCTCCCCAGATCCCTGCGGCACACAGTAAAGAAAGGTGGGCTGCTATGTTCCCATCCTGACCCATTGTCTCTCAGTACCGTTGCACAGGTCTGAAAAGAGGCATGCGAAT
>JAYEOF010000268.1:0-1673 GCA_034722695.1 Campylobacterota bacterium | reverse complement strand
TCATCATTAATCACACTCCATTCGTCAAACGGTAAAGCTTCAAAATGCAGTTTTTCTATATCGTATTCGTAAGTGTTCGCTACCGTCACAATGGTTACTTTTTTAATATCGTACTTTTTGTATAGTGAAAACTTGTTTTGTGATTTTACCCATAGACTCTCCTCACTTTCAAACGGGGCAGGAATGATCAGTTCATTGTTCTGGGTGACATAGCCATGGATTCCAAGTGTCTGTACCTTTATGTGGTGTTTTATGAGTGCCAATGCTATCATGGTGTCAAACTGCATGATGAAAGGCTGACCCATAGTGAGGTATTTTGCAAAAGCAAAGTCGAAAAGGAGCATTTTTTTTCCGGACTTCTGGTAGCGATCATTTATAAAAAACACTAATTTCTCTTGTGTAAAAAGTTTCATGGTTTTATAGAGCCAGTCTTTTGATACTTTAAACTTCTCTTTGGCAAAAGTATAGATCTGATGGATCGTAAGGTGTTTCGTATGGTGCTGGGCTAGAACGAGTAAGAGTTTTTGTTCATTTTCATTAAAGGCACTTTGAAAAAAGATTTTCATGGTTTGTGTACTTGTCTTTTGGGAGTGGGCAAGCAGGGGCAATGTACCAGAACGCAAGAAGTGCTTAAAGCCATTGCTTTGAGCCGTAGTGGCTTCAAAAGCAAGAAACTCTTCATAGTCCAAAGGAAAAAGCTCTATGGTAGTCAGGGCTTTGCCAGACAGAGGGATACGTGAAAGTATGATAAGTCTCTCTACGTTTGGAAATGAGGTTAAATACCCCTCTATATAGTGATCCAATATAAGAAGTGATATATCTTCTCTATCTATATACTGTTGCAGTGTCAATGAACCAAGTGTATTGAATGCAAGGTTTGGGTCATCGAAATCTATATAGAGAGAACGCTCCTCCTCTTCTTGGGAAAGTAAGTCAAGTATGATCGTAGTTTTCCCTGCACCACGTACGCCATAAAGGTTAAAGTCTCCTTCCATGGGTAATTGGCATTTCCTGGGAACATAATTTTCCACATTGTAGTGTTGGTTTTGATAATATTCAAGTAGATCCATAGCTATTATCCTTATATTATTCCTTATTAAAAGGAAACATTTTTCAGTATTGTAGCGTTTTTAGACTAAATAGTATTGCACCTTTTAAAAACTTTGGGTATAATTCGCGTTCCTAAATTTATGTTAGAGGATTAAAACCCTGTGTTTAGGCACCTTGGCTTTGCCATGCTAACGAGTTCTTTTAAAGGTAAAATATGGAAAAAATTAGATTGAAGCTTAAAGCTTATGATCATAGAGTACTAGACAGATCAGTTGCTGCGATAGTAGATGCAGTTAAGCGTACAGGTGCAGAGATTAGAGGGCCAATTCCAATGCCAACTAAACTTAAGCGTTATACGGTTCTTAAATCACCACACGTAAACAAAGATGCGCGTGAGCAGTTTGAGATCAGAATTCACGGAAGAATGATCGACATCGTTTCGGCTACTTCAGATACTATTGATTCACTTATGAAGTTGGATCTGGCACCTGAGATCGAAGTTGAAATCAGATCAATGGACAAGTAGGAGTAGAGAATGGAATTTATTATAGAAAAAATTGGTATGAGCAGAACTGTTGATGTACCAAGTGTTCCAGTTACACTTCTTAAAGTTGTTGAAACGA
>JAYEOF010000267.1:0-15161 GCA_034722695.1 Campylobacterota bacterium | reverse complement strand
AAGAGGGCGCTTGCGTTTGCATCATGTATGAGTATTGATAGCTGAAATTCTTATTTTATTAGTTTCTCGTAACCGTTTCTCATTTTATCCCACTGACCGTCAAGATAGATCGTAGGTGTTCCGGAAACCATCATTCTTCCTGCTGCATCAGCATCGGCTTTAATGGCATCTTTCACTTTTTTAGTATTTATTTGCTTAGGAGTCACATCATAATTAGCATGTTTTTTTACAGCTGCCAATATTTTCTTTTCATCTGTTTCTCTTGCATCGATCTTTAGACTATATATCTTATCTACCATATCAGCTTTACCCTCATGTTGTGCTACATGCATTACACGTGTTAAAACATCAGATACAGGATGAATTCTTAAGAGTGGCAAATGATAATAATAGACTGCCAACTTTGTCGGGTTCTTCTTAGCTGCTTTAAATATCTCAGGTACTAACTCTTGACAGAATGGGCATTGGGGATCAGAAAAAATAAGTACTTTATGCTTTGCATCTTTATTACCAAAAAGAAGATGTTCGTCGTTATACATACTTTCAGGTACCGTTGGTTTTATCTCATTACGGTAGTCATTACCTGTTTTCAAATTAACCAAATGTCCTGTTGCCAATCCATCCTTCATAAAGATCATTTCAGGCGCTTTAATATCTTTTTTTTGATATTCAAGATCCATCGTGGTTAACAGTATATCCCAGCCTGGAAGATCTTTATGTTGTTTCTTCTCAATGATAGTAATACCTTTTACGTTCACTTGAGGATTTTTCACTACATTCTTTTTAACATATTTTAAAAGTGTTTCTGTATTCGGTTGTGCTGCAGCACTAATCGCGACTGTTGTGATCAGTGTGCTCATCAATAATTTCGACATCAATGACATTATCATCTCCCTTTTTTGGATTAAATTTTGTTTGTTCAGGTGTTATTTTAGCCACAAATTGTAAATATACTGTATAGCTGAGTGCAATTAATCCAAATAAGTCTGTCAAAACACCCGGAATAATAAGAAATAATGCACCTATCAGGTAAGCCGTACTTGCATTTTGAAAGCTTTGCATACTTAATTTTCCCCTGGAGACAGAATTTAAATTCCCCATAAGTGTTAAAGAGGAGGATTGAAGTAGCCTAAACCCTATAAGCATACTAACTACTATCCATATAGCAGACCAGAGAAACCCTATATTCTCACCTACTTCAAGAGAGAGATAAAGCTCCAACAGTAAAAATGGTATGGCTATAATAAGTAACATTTAGTTAACCTTTTGAGTCACTACATCTAAGATAGTATCTGCAGAGACTTCTTCTTTTACAAGTCCTTTTCTACTCACAAACTCGACAAGACCATCTTGAAGTTTTTTACCTATGATCACTGCATGAGGGACACCCAAAAGTTCATAATCTTTTATCTTCGGACCAAATCTTTCTTTTCTGTCATCAAGAAGTACGTCCAGTCCTTGAGATTTTAGCGCTTCATAGAGTTTTTCACCTAAAGCTACCTGCATATCATCTTTAATATTTGAGATGATGATCTGTAGGTCAAACGGTGCAGACTCCTTCGTCCAAATACACCCTTTATCATCATGATTCTGCTCTATGATAGCTGCAAGAAGACGGCTTACCCCTATACCATAAGTTCCCATGACCATAGGTTGTGTTTTACCATTTTCATCTAAAAAATTTGCTCCCAATGGCTCTGAATACTGCGTACCCAGTTGAAAGATATGACCTGCTTCTATCCCCTTGGTATAACGCATAGGCTCACCACAACAAGAACAAGGGTCACCCTCCTGTACAGCGACAAGATCATGATAATCAGCGTCTACCCCTACAAAACTGTTTCCTATCAGATGATAATCTACTTCATTTGCCCCACATATCATAGAGCTTGCCTCCTTGAGATTGTTATCGTAGACAACACTTACACCTTCCGGTACTACCGTAGGTCCCATATACCCTGCTGTCAAACCGATCCCTGCCAATTCCTCTTCACTAATATCCACTAAGTCATTTGCATTCACAGCATTACATGCTTTAACCTCTTGAAGTTCATCCGAACCTCTAAGTGCAAAAAGTACTACCTTTGACTCACCCTCATCAAAGAGTGCTTTCTTAGCAACTGTTCTTACAAGATAATAAGGGTCAACATGGAAAAATTGGCTCAACTCTTCTATGGTTTTAGTATCCGGTGTATAAAACTTGGAAAATACTGCTTCCGGGCCCTCTGCTTCACACACTTTCTCTTTACGTACTGCCGCTTCAATATTGGCACCATACTCACAGTTGTCACATACCACAATAGTATCTTCACCGGAATCTGCAAGTACCATGAACTCTTTAGATCCGCTCCCGCCTATGGCACCGGAATCTGCTTCAACGACTCTAAACTCCAGTCCTAAACGGGTAAAGATCTTCTTGTATGTCTCTTCCATAAGAGTAAACTCTCTTTGCATATCTTCTACTGAAGCATGAAAACTATAACCGTCTTTCATCAAGAATTCACGACCACGCATCAAACCAAAACGAGGTCTGATCTCATCACGGAACTTGAGATTGATCTGATAGAGGTTCAAAGGGAGTTGTTTGTAACTTTTCACCGTTTGTCGTACAAGATTCACCATCATCTCTTCATGTGTCGGTCCTAAGATAAAGTCATTGTTTTTACGGTCTTTAAAACGTAAAAGTTCTTTACCATACTTCTCAAAACGTCCACTCTCCTGCCAAAGTGATGCTGGCGTTACAAAAGAGAGACTAACCTCTTGACAGTTTGCTTTATCCAACTCATCTTTCACTACTGCACGTACTTTGTCTAATACTTTTTTACCCAACGGCAAAAAGTTGTAAAGCCCAGATCCACCCACAGACTGGATAAATCCTCCACGGATCAGGTAAATATGACTTGCTAAAGTAGCATCATTTGGAGTCTCTTTGGTAGTTGGGATCAATAATCTTGAAAATCTCACGCAGTGTATCCTTTTGTATGGTGGTCGTTTTTGTATTGTTTAAAATCTATATTTTCTGTATCAATGTTAAACATTCTTTTAACCGCTTCTATGCAGTTTGCATTCTTTTTCTCCACAGAAGAGTGTCTAAGGTTTTGTGTCGGGTCATGCAGAAATCGTTTGAACATCTGTTCTGCCATTTTTCGCATATTGGCTTCATATTCAGTAGGTACAAAACCTTTGCCTATAGCTCTTTGCATCTCTTTATCTATAGCTTCCGAGACATGCTCTCTCATCTGCTTGATCACAGGTTCTACAGAGAGTGCTCTTAGCCACGCATAAAACTCCTCTTTATACTTCTCTACGATCTCAGCTGCTCTTACTGCTTGCTCTTCACGTAAAGCATGGTTATCATTGGAGATACTGCGCAAGTCATCTATACGAAAAAGTTGCAATTTTTCCAGTTCCATATCTTCTATATCACGTGGGATCGCCATATCAAACCAATGTCTGGGCAGTGTTTCATTCTCTATAAGGTCTCTTGTGATCACCGGTTCTTTTGCAGAAGTCGCAGCAAAAAGGAGACGATATCTATTGATATACTTAGGCAGTTCATCCATAGTGTCTGCTTTTACATTTTCACCTAAACTCTCTGCAACAGCTTGTACTTTTTCAAGGTCACGCCCTATGAGTACCACATCACATCCTACTCGAAGCAAGTGTTTTGCTGCAAGCACACCCATATCACCGGCACCCACAACGATGCCCTTCATCCCTTGTATGTTATCACCCAAGAGCTTATGTGCCTGAGCTACTGCTACAGAGGCTATGGAAATAGGGTTTTGTGAGATATTGGTTGCATTTCTTACCTCAGCAGCACACTTCACTGCATAAGAGATGATACGGTTAAGTTTACGTCCTGCTGTACCGTTTGCATGTGAAAATCTAAATGCTTCTTTCACCTGCCCTGTGATCTGTGACTCTCCTATGACCAAGGAGTCCAAAGAGGAGACCACAGAGAAGATGTGCTCTACTGCCTCTTCATCATCATAACGTTTCGCAGCAGCTTTAAGCTCATAAAAGTTCAGATCGCTTCTTTGGCTCATAAGGCCAAGTACAGCATGATAGCTTGAAAAATTATCTCTTGTTGCAAGTACGATCTCAACCCGGTTACAAGTTGAAACGATAAATGCTTCATAGACAAATTCAAAAGTTGTAAGCTGGGTAAGCATCTCTCTTTTCTCTTCATCATTGGCAAAAGCCAATTTCTCTCTCATGCCCTGTTCACAACTTTTATGAGAAAAACTCACTACTTGATAATACATTAAAAATCCCTCTCTATCATCGCCATTGCGATACTACTCAATGCATCTTCACCCAAAGTATTCATTAAAGAGATAGCCTCTTCCACCAATATCTTCGCTTCTGCATAGCTTTTTTGGATCACTCCATGTTCTTGCATCTTTACTTTGATCCATGCAGCTTCATCCGAAGATAGTTTTTTTGTATGCAAAGACTTAAGTATCACTTGATCCTTAGCATCCAATGCTTCATAAAGATAGATATACGGCAAGGTTGTTTTACCCTCTTCAAAATCATGAAGTGCAGGTTTACCCAAGGTCTCAGAGTCCATAGTGATATCCAATATATCGTCTATCATTTGGAAAGCGATACCCAGGTTTCTACCATAGGTCATATACGCAGTTTTGTTTTTACCTGCGAGCACAGCAGCTGCTCCCGCAGCAGCCTCCATAAGCGAAGCAGTTTTTTGATAGATCATCTCAAGATAGATCTCTTTATCCAGGTTAAATGCTTTTGAAAGTGAAACATCTTTAAGTTCGCCAAGGCTGAGTTGCACAACGGCATTGGATACGATCCTTGATACTTCAGGACTAATGTTACTTAATTCAAAAAAGCCTTTAGCGTAGAGGATATCCCCTAACATAATAGCTGTTTTATTTCCGTAAAGTGTATTGATGGAAGGTTTGTTACGGCGTGTATAGGCATCATCTATGACATCATCATGCAGAAGACTCGCAGCATGTATCATTTCAACGATCGCTGCAGTTTTAACTACAGAGAGACTGTTCCCTGCGATCTTCAAAATGAGCTTTGCTCTAAGTCTTTTTCCATGAGGAAGCTTTGCATAAAACCCTGAGACCTCTTTATCATCAAGGTCACTTACAAACTGTTCTATCTTTCTTTCAACGGCACTTAACATCTATTTCCTATCTCTTCCAACATCTTCTCTGTTTCCATCTTTACGATATTTTGATTCACTATTCTTACAATACAAAATAGTCAGATTTAGGTGTTCCTGCGAACACATCATCCTCAGTATCAAATATATTTATTTTTATTGCCTTTGTTTTTAAGGAAGATTATTATAGCCAAATAGGTTTAAGAGCAAAAGTGCTTACTCTTTTTTATCTATTATCGAACCAACTAAATATGATTCTAAAAGTTTTGGTTCCCCCAAATAGTATCCTTGTGAATATGCTATATCCAGTTGAGAAACCATATCATATATCTCTTTGGATGAAACAAATTCAGCAACAACCTCATATCGGTACATTTCAGCTAGATTTTTAATGGAATTTAACATTATTTTTGTACGTTCCGGAGCATAAAGAAACTCTTGAATAATACTTCCGTCAATTTTCAAAATATCAACATCCAGTTTGATCAGATAGACATAATTTGCATATCCGCTTCCAAAGTCATCTATAGCAATTTTTGAGCCAAAAGTCTTTAGCTGCTGAAAGATCAATGCAACTTCATCATAATCCTTAATTTGCTGACTTTCCAATATCTCAAAGGTAACCCTGTTTGCCAGACCTCTATGACGATATAGTTGTTTTGTGATAAGTTTCATCATATCTGCATTATTAAGATCATCAAGATCTAAATTGACAGATATCTCAACTTCTGGATATTTATGTAAAGCATGAAACACTTCTTTTAGTACCAACTTACTCATCTTGATATATTGTGTTGTACCTTTGATCATATCTAAAAAATAAAATGGAGAAATAAGTTTTTGAGGATCTTCTTTATCAACTAATCGTACTAAAGCTTCATATTTGGTGATCTTTTGCGTTCTTGTGTTAAAAATAGGCTGATACAAACATGTTAGGCGTTCCTCTTCCAACGCCTCTTTAATATAGTCCAGGTTTTTATATTTTATCTCATCTCCTGAGACATTACCTACGATACCCAAAGCATTTTTTCCTCTACTTTTAACTTCAAGAAGTTTTTCATCCAAAGATCTCTGAATATTGAAGATAGAGTCAGTTTCTTCGGGAATCACAATCGCACTCATAGAAAGCGTTAAGGAGATGGTCTCATTATCGATCAGATAACGTTTTTCTGTTAAATATTTAAAGAATTTTTTTGCCAACTCCTCTATATCTGCACTTTCCTTAGCTACAATCACAAAAAATTCACTTCCCCTGCCACGGATAATATAAGACTCTTTTGGCAAGAGGGTCAACATCTCTTTAACAAACATCTTTAAAACAGTATCACCCGATTCATGTCCATACTTTGTATTGATCTGTTTAAATTCATCTATATCTATCAGCATGGCATTATACTGATTCACATTTTTTCTTTCAAGCAATTCTTGCAGATAGATCTTTGTATATGCAGATGTCAACGGATCAACAAGTATGCTTTTTCTTAATTTATAGAAATTATAGGAGACATAAGCCAAAAATAACAAACTAACCCAAAGAAATAGTTGTATCCATTTGACCATATCCATGACCGGAGAGTTGAAACTGTTCAAATGTTCAGCATGTGATTCCGAAAGGTCAATGACTAAAAGCGCTTCCGTTTGACCTTGTGCCACTATAGGGTAAAGAAGAGAGAGCCAAATCTCTTCAACCCCTTCACTCTGTTTAATGATCTGTGTCTTTTGTGTGCTGTAGACACTATTAAAGCGTTTACTTTTAGGAAAAAATATCGTATTGTACTCCACAGGGTCTTCTAATGATCCGTCAAGTAAAAAACGATAGTGCCCTTTTTTATCTTTGTGTAAAAGAAAGATATATTGAAACTCTTTTGTCAAAAATGTATGAAGTATTTTATTAAGTGCCTCTCTATGTTCAGCATTTTTTTCCAGATATAATAGTAGAGGACCATCAGCTTCTGCCTGAATATATTTAGCAATGCTCTCAGCATACTGTTTTGATTTTTTAATCTCCTCATTTTTCAGGTTTTCTGTACTCTCGTCAATTGAAAATTGTAAATAAACCATAAGGAGGATCAGTAATCCCATAATGATAAAAATATAGTTACTGGTATGCTTCAGTGTCATAGTGTATCGACCAGAAAGTCTTCATACTCATCAGGCAAGGTAATATTATATGGGTCCAGACGATTTTTAATAAACAATAATTGTGACCTTCCTTTCTTCCAATAAAATGCACCGACTATGTCAAAAGAGAATTTTAAAAGACGGTAATCCGTCACAAAAAGAATAGGTTTTTCGTCTTTTTTATCAGCCCACTGCCTCTCTTTCATGATTTGAAAAAGTGTTGATTTATTCGTGATCAAAATAATATCTGACTTCCCAGAGTCATCAGACAAAAGCATTCTTTTTGAAGTTACAAACACTTTTCTATACTCTCTATCATTAGTATAAACATGTATCATCGGTTTGGATACCAATGCTGAAAATATCTGATGGTACATTTTAAGTGTACTCTCCCTTTCCAACGCATAGAGATGCCCATACAGAAAGATTAAGAGAATTAAGATCTTTCTCAAAATAGATACTCCAACTCAAGAATGACACGCTGATCTATCGGAGATACTTGCAAAGGTTCCAACATGCTTCCAGTTGTAGGATCAAGCCTAAACAGATTTGTCTTTTTAGCTTTATTAAGGAGATTTTCTCCCTTGAGTGTCACAGTAAGATCTTCATTAAAATTCCAAGAGACTGAACTCGTAAGATCAAAATAACTTTCCCAGTCAAGACTGTTCCTGTGCCATACAACGCCATTGTAAAAATCAAAATTTTCATAACTATTAGCAAAACTAAGATATCCACTGATATCTTCAAGTTTATCTAAATCAAAAATATCTTTATAGTGTGCATAGTAGAGCTGTAAATTCATTTTATTATCTACATTAAAACTATAATCATAGTTACAAATCGTAGTGAAATATTTTGTATCTCCACCTAAACCACTTAACCTATTTTGAAGTAAGCTGTCTTCATCCTGCATCATATGAAAAAGCAATCTTATTTTTTGTTTTTTATTAGTATATGACACTTCCTGAGTGATACCCAGCGTGGTCTGCGTTGCCACATCTTGATAATTTATGGGATCCAAGTAACGCATAAGAGGTTCTAACGCAAACTGAGTACGATAGAGGTACGCTTTATAGCTCCAATGATCATTGGTATAAAGATATCCTAAACGCAGTTGCAAAAGAGAATCATCTTCTATCCCTCCATTTCGGGATATGTTATTATAAGATATACCTAGAGTTAAGAGTTGTTGTTCACTGAGTGCATATTGATCCTGAAAGAAGATCGAAGCTATTTTTTCAGTAGTAAAGGGTGAGACCAAAGCGTCCTGTCCATCTTTTTTGAATGAATCAAGCTCCTTATATCTTCCTTTTATCCCTGCTGTGATACGGTTATTTCCTATGGTTTCTTTATAGGTCAATTCAGCTGTATAGGTACTATTTTTATACTCACCATTAAAGGTGTTTGCACCTAAAGCATCTCTCCAAGCCAAAGGAAGCTCATCTGCTTGTGCCATATCTGTTTTCAACCAATCATAGGCAACTTGTGCACGCCAATGTTCAGAGAAATCAATCCCATAATCCATATGGACATTAAGATAGTTCATTTCTGAAACTAAAGGTGTAGCATCCCAACTCATTCCTGCAAGGCTGTCTGTATTTTTTTTCATTACCTGCAAATGAAAAATTTGGTCTTCCGTTTTTACATAAGAAAAAAGTTGTGTACGTTCAAAATCCCTACTTAAAGGTGTGGCGGTTCCATTATCTATGGTCTCTCTTTTGTCATTGGTATGAGAAAAGTTAACCATGTAAGAAATGTCTTCTTTTTGCTCTCCGTAACTAATACTTTGGGAGTTGTACCCTCTACTTCCCCCTGCAAGGTCCAACTTCCCTCCTGTATCTCGTTCTGGATCCTTGGAGTAAAGAAAAACAGTAAGGTATGCAGGCTCCACAGTAGTCTCAAAAGAGGGGGTCATATAATAAAACTCTATATGATCCACAAAGTCTATGTTCACATCCCCATAAAGCATCAACCCACTACCCATCCATCCCTGGGTGATCTCCACGCCATCTACATAAAGACGGATAAAGTTACTTCTATAAGGTTCAAATGCACCAGAGGTTAAGGGATCTGGCAATCCATATCTGTTTTCATGATAATAGATAGCTGGCGTTGTTTTAAAAACATCTTTAAGTGTTTTAGCATGCATCTTTTCCAGCATCTCTCTACTGTAAAGTACCAAGTGCCCTTTATTCTCATCAATCGTCTTTTGACTTAAAGCATTTTTTTGATTATACTCTTGTAAAATACTATCGACATTCTGAGCATTGATTGTAATCGTACTTGAAGAGAACAAGCATAAAAAAATCAAGCTCTTTTGTATCATTTTTTGTCCAAAAAAATATCCCATACTGTATCCATTCCCTCACATTCCTATTTAATTATATCCTAGGTTTATATGCATATTACTTTATATAACAGTTAATGATATAACAATAATGTCAAAAAAATGTCAAACAATTATCTTTTAGCAAAATATAACGAAAAAAATTCTATACTTTCTAGTATATACATAAACAAGGAATATTTAGTGCGTGATGAAATTTTACATCTCTTAACACAAGAGTATTCTCTTGTCCTTGCTACAAGCAAAGAAGATATTTTAGCAGTCAAAAAGATACGTAAAGAAATTTTATTATCTAAATACCAAAACTTTGCAACTATAAAAGATGAAGAGCTCTTTCTTTTTAATAAGGATGATGAACAATCTTTTATTTATCTTTTACGGCACAACGTAACACAAACCTTTGTTGGAACGATAAGAGTCTTTTTTGTTAATGCTTCCACACCTATTCAAGAACTGCCTATGCAAAAAGATGGGCATGTTGAAAGTATTGAATCTTTTACAAAAAATTTACCCATCTGTGAAGTTTCTCGTTTAGCTCTATCTAATACTTTACCGGAATATAAAGATTTATCTGCACTAAGGTTAAGAACATATCTTACTATGGGTCTCATGTCAACTATCGGTATAAATATTTTTCTTTATAAATATACTAATGTTTTTTCCATCATGGAACCCTCTTTGCATCGCATTCTTACAAGACAGGGGGTGAATTTTAGATCTATAGGTGAAGTCGTAGACTATTATGGTATGAGAATGCCATATGCTATAGAGAGAGAAAAACTCATAGGTGAGTCTGAAAATATTTTAGGTCAACTAACACTGTTTTACCTTAAAAAACTTTGTCAAAATTCAGATAAATTTTGGCAATTTATAGAAAACAATCCTTACTTGGAATATTCAGACATTCAACTAGACAGGATTTGCCAACTCTTTGAAGAGCACGGAGATGATGTGGATATACCACTTTTGCTTAGAGATCAGAAAGTGGATTTAACAGCCTAAATACGCATAATAAGCGGATTCCAACCACCTACAAGAGATTTGTCATTAAAGTTTTTCTTTATTTTACTTCCACTTTATAGATCACTGAATACATCAACGGTACATAATAGAGGTTAAGTACGGTTGCCCATGCGATACCGAATCCTAGGGAGATCGCCATAGGTTGAATGATGAGAGCTTGCCCACTTGCAAAAAAGATCATACTTGAGAGTCCCAAAACTGTAGTGACAGAGGTCAATAAAATAGGCCGGAGTCTATGCCCTGCTTTCTCCATCATCTCGTTTTTATCTTTGGAATTTTTGATAAAACTCAACATGATCAGACCATCATTCACCACAACCCCGGCAAGTCCTATCATTCCCATAACTCCCGGCATAGTTAGATTAATGCCCATAATATACGTACCTACAAGTGCTCCAACGATAGAGAGTGGGATCGTTGAGATAATGATCAACGGCAAGACCAGAGAGTTAAACATCCAGACCAAAGCAATAAAGATGAGGAAAATAGCGATGAGTGCTGCCTGACTCATCTCTTTTTTCATCTGTTTGTTCTCTTTCTCTTCTCCCTTGATGATGACTTTAATACCCTCTTTTTCAAAGGTATCAAGCAGAGGTTTGATCTGCTGCATCACTTCTGTAGCTAAAATGGTTTTACTCTCTACTCTTGCAATAACCGTACGTACTCTGTCACCATCCTCTTTAAAGATCTTTACATAACTCTTTTTATAAGTAAAGTCACATACCTCATCCAGTCTCACCACACTTTTACCATCCGGAGTGGTCAATGTGACTGATCTTATTTGAAGTGTATCATCCTTACTTGGGTCTTCTATGCGTACACGGATCAATCCTTTCTCATCAAACATCTTTCCATATTCACCTTTGAGGAAGGAACCTTTAAGTACGGAAGTCACATAAGCTTCAGAGAAGCCCAGCATTTGACCATACTCATTGACGCGGAGTTTTAACTCTTTCACCCCTTCTCTGGCATTATCATTCACATCAAAAACACCTTCTATGCCAGAGAGTGCTTTTTTAAGTTCCTGTATCGCCTGAAGTTGTTTTTGTTCATCCAGTGTATTTAAACCTATCTCTATATCATGTCCGACGATCCCTGTTTGCGGCACAAAGAGATTGATCTCGGAAAAAAGTTTTTCTCCACTGGATGTTTTTATCTGTTTAGCTGATTCTATGACATCTTTTTGTGTCTGTTTGGCTATCTCTTGTGCTTTATCTTTTCTGATCATATCACTGCCATCATACTCTAAAGAAAATATAGGATTCAAATAGGTATCAAAAAAATTCTCCGGTGCTTTCTCATGTAAGTTAATGAAAATATGAAAGAGATTATTACCTGATTCAAATGTTTGATCTGAGTTAAAAAGCAACCCGATCACTGAAGTGATAGAGGAGACTTCACCTTCTCCATAATAGGATAAAAGCTTCTTCTCCAAGTTGGCAACAACCTCTTCTGTATCTTCAAGTTTGTAATTCACGTCCACTTTACCATTTAAGTAAATTTGCGTAGAGTCAAACTCAGGGAAAAGCTTAAATTTTGTCAACCCCAGCATACCTCCAGTGGATAAAACAATAAACAGTACCAGTAAAAACAGAGAACGTTTTTTTCTTTTTAACAATGTACCCAGTACTTTCTCATATACTACATCAAGTTTTACCCAAAGGTCACTCCTGTTATGCGCTATTTCTGTACCTTTCATAGAGAAGAACTCTTTGGAGTGTAAAGGTAAAAAATAGAAGGCTTCAAACAGCGAAGAGACAAGTAAAATAGAGATCATAACAGGTAACACTTTCATGAACATCCCCATCTCTCCACTCAATATAAGAAGCGGTAGAAAAGCAAACACCGTTGTCAATGTTGCAGTCAATACCGCAGGGAACATTTCCAAAGAGCCATCTATGGCTGCATCTCTGGGGGATTTACCCATCTCCATATGTCTAAAGATATTTTCCGCCACAACAATGGCTTCATCCACCAGCATTCCAAGTGCGATCAATGCACCCAAAAGGGTCAGCATATTGAGACTGTAGCCTATCATATCTGCTGCGATCAAGGTGATCATAAAACTTGCCGGTATCCCAATGGCAACGACTAAGGCAATTTTATAGTTGACACTTAACAGAAGTGCCAAAAAGACAAGGATAAGACCAAAGAGTATATTTGAAGAGACGAGATTGAGACGGTTTTTGATCCAAACTGAGGTGTCTGTATAGGCTTCAAAAACAACCTCTTTATACTCCTTTTGTACCTCTTTGAGCATTGCTTTGATCTCTTTACTTAATGCAATAGCATTACCCTCTTTGGTTTTATTGATATTGATCGAAATATTCTGTACACCGTTAAAATGAGAGATCTCGTTACTTTCGCTGAGTCCAAAGTTCACATGGGCGATATCACCTAAACGTATTCTTTTACCTGCAACCGTAATGAGGGCTGATTCCAATGCTTCAACACTCTTTTCTCCATTGATCGTAGAGAGGTAAAGGTGGTTTCCTTTTTGTTCTATGGTACCAATGGGAAAGATAGAACTGAGTGCACTGATGGCTTGATAGACACTCTCCTTTGGCAGACCATACGCAGTCAACTTTTCATTATCTATCTGGATCAGTACCTCATCATCTGCATCTCCACGGATAGTGATACCACTTAAGTCTTTATACACACTCAACCTGCTCTTAAGATCTTCCGCAATATCCAAAAGCGTTTTTTTAGGGACATCTCCAGAGATAGCAACCAGCAACAGAGGAAAATCATGTACCGTGATCCTTGCAATAGGCTCATCCATATCGGCAGGAAGATCACGCCTGATATTGGCTATGATATCTTTCACATCAGAGAGCACCAACTGGTTGTCACTTCCGGGTTTGATCTCTGCTTTGAGATTGAAAAACCCATTTTGTATCACAGTATCGATATTCTCTATCTCACTGATACTTTTGAGCTCATCTTCCATATTCTTCACAGCCATTTTATCGAGCACATCCGCAGAGGCACCCGGGTAGCCTCCTGTAATACTTATCTGGTCAAGTTCGGAAGGGGGGAAGATCTCTTTGGGGATGTTCTGGTATGCGAAAATGGAGAGCACTAACATAAACGCCATCAGGATATGGTTAATAATAGGTTTATCTACCGCAAATGTAATGAAATTCCGCACAGAACCCCCTAATTTTCCTGTATTACAAAGATAGTATCTGTCACTCTATTTTTAAACTTCAGTGCTTCTACACTCTGCTGAAGTATTATTTTTTCTGCCTTAAGTGTTTCTACTTCCTGTTGCATTTTATTAACTTTTTTACTCTCATAATAGATTTGACTACTCAAATAAATTTTGATCATCGTAAGTATGAGTACAATAGTCACTGACATAAAAGTAACACTTATCATACCTAAAGTGATACCGTTAGGGTTAGATTTTTTCTTTTTAGTTGACATTGTTAACAAACCTGAAACTTCGTAATTTTGCAGACCTGCTTCGAGGATTTATTTTAAGTTCCTCTTTGGATGCAGTAATGGGTTTACGAGAAAGGGCTTTACCCAGTGCATGGTTTTTTCCACAAGTACAGCGCATTGCCTGGGGGTCACAGATACAGTTCAAACTCCATTTCTTAAAACGGTTTTTAACCAAACGATCTTCTAAAGAGTGAAAAGTAATGAGTGAAACCACTTCACCTTTATAATGCTTGGCTTCTATAGCATCAAGTAGGCCTTCTATCTCTCCGAGTTCATTGTTCACTTCTATACGGATCGCTTGGAACATCAATGTTGCAGGGTGTATCTTCCCTCCTGAGGGTATTACTTCTTTAGCAATCTCACTCAAAGCTTTTGCACTCTCTATAGGTGCTTTAATCCTAGCCTCAACAACTGCAGCAGCTAACTTACGATAGGAACGTACTTCACCATAGGCATCCAAGATATATTCCAGTTTCTCTTTAGGATATTCATTAACTACTTCATAGGCACTCAAAGGTGCAGATGCATCCATACGCATATCTAAAGTTTCAGAAGTAAAAGAGAATCCACGCTCTTTTTTGTCAAGCTGTAAAGAGGAGACACCAAAGTCTGCAAGCAGTGCAGTAACAGGTGTTTCTTTTAAAGTAGGAAGTACTGTTGCAAATGTACCCTTGTAAAGTGTACTTCGTCCCTCAAAAGGTTCAAGTCGCTTTTTAGAAAATGCCAAAGCCTCATCATCTCTGTCTATACCTATGTGTTTAAGGTGTGGGAACCTGGCTAACATTTCAGAGCTGTGCCCTGCATACCCCAAGGTACAGTCTACAAAGTACCCTTCTTCCACATCTTTAAAACTCTCTAACACTTCATCTAAAAGTACTGGTATATGAGGTGTTTCCACGTTTTTCCTTCATCTATAAAAGCATTGAGAAACAATGCTTACAAGCACTATTCACTATTCACTATTCACAATTGACTAATTTTATTGCTATAATACCAAAATTAGATGAAAAAGGCTCTTTTTATGGATAAACATCTCATCGATGACATCAAGCATGTTTCACTCTCTATGTTTAACAA
>JAYEOF010000266.1:0-3875 GCA_034722695.1 Campylobacterota bacterium | reverse complement strand
ATCTATCTTGGGAATGTGCCGGTACATGGTGATACCTACTGTCCGGAGTGTGCCGAGTTGCTCATAGACCGTACAGGTTACTCTGTGACGATCAATAAACTTGAAGATGGGCATTGCCCAAAATGTCAACGCAAGATAGAAGGAGTCTGGTCATGAGTACAAGAGAAACATCTGTTGCAGGACAATTTTATCCATCCGATCCAAATGAGATAGAGTCAATGTTCGAGCATTATAATAAAATCATTGATGAACAGCTCAAAGATGAAGAAGTTCTTCATCTTAAACCTCGAGCAGTTATCGTACCGCATGCGGGGTATGTTTATTCAGCTTTTACTGCCAATATAGCAATGAGACTCCTGGGTAATACGCATGCTAAACGTGTAGTGGTCATAGGACCTAGTCACCGTGTCTATGTGAAGGGTACAAGCATTTCTGAGTTTGACAGTTACCAAACACCATTGGGTCCTCTGCCAGTTGATAAAGCATTGGTAACAGATCTCAAAGAGAAATTTGATCTAGGGTTCGCAGCAGAAGCACACCATGAACATAGTACGGAAGTACAGATACCTTTTATCAAAACCTATACACCGGAGGTCTCAGTCGTTGAACTGGTCTATGGAGATGAATCACCTGAAAACTTGGCAGAGGTGATCGATTATCTTCTTGAGAATGCTGAGACAGCAGTGGTTATCAGCACTGATCTGAGTCACTATTATGATATCAAAAAGGCTAATTCACTTGATAATATCTGCTTGGATGCTGTTAAGAAGCTTAGTACTGCTGAATTACATCAAGGGTGTGAAGCCTGTGGAAAGATCGGTGTGGAAGCTATGTTGAGCGCTGCTAAAAAGAAGGGCTTGAGATCCATACTGCTTGATTATCGTACCAGTGCCGATGCCAGCGGTGATGAATCACAGGTAGTCGGTTATATGAGTGCTGCGTTCGTAGAGAGATAAAGATGGAGAATATGCAAGTACTTGTTGATGAGATGATCTTCTCTGATAGGTTGGAGAGTCCAGAGATCATTGATGCATTCAGGGAGGTTGATAGAAAATATTTTGTTCCCGAGTCATTTAAAGAGCATATCTATGTAGATGCGCCATTGCCCATAGGAAATGGTCAGACAATATCTCAGCCTTCAACTGTTGCATTCATGTTAGAGCAGCTTGAGCCCGATGAGGGTGACAAAGTACTTGATATCGGTTCAGGTTCAGGATGGACGACAGCGCTGCTCTGTCATATCGTAGGAGACAAAGGGAGTGTTACCGGGCTTGAAAGAATGGATGCGTTGGTAGAACAGGGAGAAGAGAACCTCTCAAAGCTTCAGTTTGGCAGTCATTGCTGCATCCAAAGAGCAGGAGAGAGACTTGGCCTGCCGGGTGAACAGTTCGACAGGATCCTAGTCTCTGCATCTGCAGATGAGATTCCCGAAGAACTCTTTTTGCAGTTGAAGATAGGTGGAGTTTTAGTAATACCCGTAAGAAATTCCATCTTCAAATTTAAAAAGGTTTCAGATACTTATGTAGAGAGAGAAGAGTTTTACGGCTTTGTTTTTGTACCATTAATATATTAAAAAATATAAAAAGAGGGTCTATGACAGTAACTTTACCTCCTTCTCACTAGTTTCAGTGAAAAGGTATATAGGCAAAGCCGTTATTTTGTGCTTCTATAAGGTAGTGGACTTTATTTTTTTTGTGCTCAACATACGGGTATAGGGTTACTGGAGATATATTTCGTTTTTTCATACCAGCTGAACACATATGAAACTGAACATCATAATTTTTTTGAAGATCAGAGAGTATAGGTTCTAAAGATTGTTGTGCAGTTATAACATCTGCTGTATTGTATGGTGAGTCTTTTAGATCTTTGATGAAAAACTTGTACGCATCACCTGATATAACAATAATACTCTTCAGTGTTTTGTTTTGATCTTTCATTTTGTCACTTATCATACGGATATTCCAAACAACTTTATCTTTAAGTACTTTGGCATTTCCACTTGTCAGGTCAAATACGGCTTTGTGAATGTTATGATCTGTTGCATACATAAAAACAGTGGTAAACACTAAAAATATCATTATCTTTTTCATTGTTGATCCTTTTTTACTTTACAGACATTGCAATGAGATGTATCGCTACCCCATAAGATGTAGAGTTGTTGTAGCGAGTAAGCACTTTAAAGTTTCTTCCTGCCATCCAAATATCATCGTGTGTTGTGTTACGTGTTTTCAATAGGTAAGCTCTGGACTCATTAAATGGCTTTGTAGGCTTGATACCGGCTTTATGTATGGTCTTAGTTGCAATGGTACGTCTATGGCTGGTTTTAAGCCTGTTAAAACGTTTTCCCTTGAAATTTGTGGGGACTGCAACAACGTTTCCATTTCGCCATTTGTTCTTATGCATGAATTTTGCAATAGATCCAATACAATCTTCCAGATCCCAGGGATCAGTAATACCGTCACCATTGAAATCCGATCTGTGTTTACGGGCAACAGAAGGCACTTGCTGAACACAGCCCATTGCTCCGGCAAAAGAACCTTCGAGTTCTGTGATCTTGTATCCCTTTTCACGTGCAAACAGAAAGAGGTTTTTGAATTCGGATTTAAAAAATTTCTTCATACGATTTGGATGAAAAGCCAGGGTTGCTAAAGAATCAAGTACATTGTAATCACCTGTGTATTCACCAAACTTACTCTCGACACCCATAAACCCTACAATATAATTCATATCGACTTTATACTCTCTGCTTGCTCTACGCAGTGTTTTATAATACTGTTTTTTAAATCTTTTAGCTTTTCTCAAACTCTCTTTGTCAAGCACATGTGCTTTATATCGTTCCCAAGGACCATTGGTAGAACCTACTTTATATTTGCCTGTATATCTAGCCAACGTGTCACGATCCAGTTTTGCATGTTTCATGACGGAAGTCATATAGGAGCGTTTGAAATGATGTTTCTTGATCATCATATTGATGAAGTTCTGCACTTCTTTTTTGGCTAGGTAATTATAGGAAATAGGGGGTCTGTCATCATTTCCCATAAGAATAAATGGTAGTAGTGCTGTGAGTAAGAGTAGTTTAAATATTTTCATTATTTCCCTTGTATATTATTTAGTATTAATAGGCTGTCCCGATAGATAGGCTCATCTATGAATCCGTATTTGTCATCCATGAATCCATTGATGCCTTTGGCTGAATTGGCTTCAAAAACATTTTTAATATGTGTAGCTCTCTCGAACTCATATTTATTAATACTAAATATTTCATTGGCTATCTGAACTTGCTTTGGTCCCATGCAGGCTTTGCTTTCAAAGCCCATCATCTTCTCACGTTCACACCATGCGCTGAAAGTCTCTGTGTCACTGTACTCTTGGAACATAAAAGAGATGGGGTGTATGCCTGCTGTTTTGGCATCGACTAAAAACTTGGAGAGAATGTAGTCTATGGTAGGGTTTTTAAGTGTGACTATGGACTGGGGTAAGCCAAGGGATGTAAGTAGGTCTAAGATACCTAAATTTGCCGTTGTGAGGCGTTCATCCATGCGAAGGGTACTTAAGCTCTCAAAAGCTTCTTTCATCTCCAGCGAGATATGCAGCTCCTTATCTTTAGAGAGCAGGGTAAGTGCCTGGGCTATCTCTGTTTGGTTCTTTACTTTAGCTACACGTATCGCATCAAAACCAAAGTCATTAAGAAATGCTATCTCCTCAGCACCACCTTCATTTAGAGGATTGGTTCGCACGATGATGAAAGAGTTAGACTTTTCCATATGTGAGAGAAAAAGAGCAATGTTATAAAGTGCTTCTTTTTTACGGGAGGGAGCAATGGCATCTTCAAGGTTAAGAGTGATCATATCTGCATCACTCTCATCCATACGGTT
>JAYEOF010000265.1:0-3893 GCA_034722695.1 Campylobacterota bacterium | reverse complement strand
AGTGTAAGCAGACTCTCCATGTGGTCAAGTGCATCATGCAGGTATTCTCTGGCATGTTCACGTGTAAGAGAGTTGAAAAGGTCATAAAGCTCTTGAACAAGTGGAGGATTTACCTCTTTGAGACGAAGTCCTTTTTCATGATACTCCTGTGAAAAAAGTTCAAGGACAGGTGCTATAAGAACAGAGTGGCTTGCAGCGATGTATCGTCCTGACTCGGTGAAGATATCCGGTTCGGCAACACCTTTACTTTTAGAGATCTCCTGCATAAGGTAGATCACATCATTGGCAAACTCTTTGAGGGAGTAGTTTCTGTCCTGACTGTTGCTGTGTTGGCTGTACTCTACTGCAAGACCACCACCGATGTTAATGGCTCCCAGTGCATCCGCACCACGCTTTTTAAGTTCAGCATAGATGTTACCGGCTTCTCTAAGTGCTTTTTTAAGAGGAGCAATATCCCCCATCTGTGAACCTATATGAAAGTGGATCATCCAAAGGTGGTCAAGTAATTTATGTTTTTTAAGCATCTCATAGGCTTCAAGCAGTTCGGTAGAAGTGAGTCCGAACTTAGAACTGTACCCACCGCTTTTTGCCCAGATACCTATGCCTGAACTGTGAAGACGTATACGTACACCTATTTTAGGCGTGATGGGGTTCTCTGTATTTTTATTGAACTCATGGTTGACTTGGATGATAGATTCGAGCTCTTCAAGTCCCTCTATCGTTATGGTAATGTTGTGTCCCATCTTCGCTGCGATAAAACAAAGGGATATCATCTCTTTGTCTTTAAAACCGTTCACGGTGATGGGGGCACCTAGCGGCGTTTTAGTTATGGCAATGATAAGTTCTGCTTTACTTCCTGCTTCCAACCCGTAGTTATAAGCTTTGGAAACATCCATAAGAGAGTGTATGAAGTTGGGGAACTGGTTGACTTTAAGTGGAAAAACAGCTTGAAAATTGCCTTGGTACTTAAATTCATCTTTAGCTTTATTAAAGGTATCAAAGAGTGTTGAAATTTGTTTTTCTATGAGATGCGGAAAGCGTAGTAAAAGAGGACCTTTGTAGCCTTTCTCTCGTATCTCTTGTGTGATCTCAAGCAGTGAAGGCTGATCAGCATGGTTGATATTGACAGTATCATTTTTGAGTATGAAGTTATTGTCACCCCAAATAGCTAAACCAAAGTTTTTCATGCGTAAACACCTTAATAAATATTACGAGAATTATAGCAAAACTTAATCGAATCTTACCTATAATGTTTTTATGTCTAAACAGTTTTTATCTTATGAAACCCATCAGCATCATCTTAAGCTTATATCTACAGGGGAGTGGACACTGCAGAGCGTGCGCCAGATAGAAAAATATTTAGATGAAATCTCTTATGATAAAAAAATTATTTGGGATGTCTCAGGGGTCGAACAGTTTGACAGTGCAGGTATATTGCTTTTTATCGAATATTTTGAACGTTTCATAAAAGAGACTGAAGTAGAAGTTATTGGTTATACAGAAAAGCAAAAAGCGATGTATGCTCTGTTGAAAGAGAAGGGGCTTAAAGAAGTAATTAGTCCTCCAAAGCAAACTATTTTAGAAAGAATCGGCCAAAATACAGTTGAAGTCTATAAAGATTTAAAGGATTTTGTCACTTTTCTTGGACATCTCTTCAGTGCATTTTTTCATACGCTTATCCATCCAAGAGATATGCGTTTCAAAGAGATGGTCTATCATATTCATAGATCTGGTTTTAATGCCCTCCTCATCATTGGTTTGAGCGCCTTCTTGGTTGGTTTGGTCATCGCTTATCAGAGTGGTGTACAGTTGGCAAAATTCGGTGCGGATCTCTTTATCGTCGATACGGTGGCCATATCGATCACAAGAGAGATGGGTCCCATGATAACAGCGATCGTGATCGCCGGGCGAAGTGGTTCAGCATATACGGCTGAGATCGGTGCTATGAAGATCACTGAAGAGATATCAGCGATGCGAACTATGGGATTCGATCCTTACTATTTTCTGGTTCTGCCTCGTATTTTTGCTTTGATGATCGCACTGCCTCTTTTGATCTTCTTTGCAGATATTATGGGAATTTTTGGTGGTATGGTGGCAGCAAATATGCAGCTTAATATATCTATGGGCCAATTTATAGAACGTCTCAATGAAGTGTTGGAAGTCAAGCACTATATCTTAGGGATGATAAAAGGACCTGTCTTTGCCTTTCTTATCGCTGCTGTGGGATGTTATAGAGGCCTTCAAGTCTCTGAAAATACAGAGAGTATTGGACTACATACGACAGCAAGTGTAGTTAACTCTATCTTCCTGGTGATCGCTTTTGATGCACTCTTCTCGGTGATCTATACGGAGCTTGATCTGTGAGTACTGTCATTAAAGCAGAGGGAATCGTAACAAGATTTGGGAAGAGAGTGATCCATGATGGAGTAAATCTACATGTAGATCGTGGTGAGATCTACGGGATATTGGGGGAGAGTGGTTCTGGCAAATCTGTTTTAATGAAAGAGATGATCATGCTGCTGGAACCTACTGCCGGGAAGATGACTGTTTTGGATCAAACGTTAAATAATATCAGTTTTGATGAAGCTCAGGCTCTACGTAGAAAATGGGGTGTGCTATTTCAGTTTGGGGCACTCTTCTCCCCGTTGACTGTAGCAGAAAATATAGAAGTGCAGCTCAAAGAGTATACTGATATTACAAAAACAATGCGAAATGAGTTGATAAATTCCAAACTCAATATGGTAGGACTGGAGCCAAGTGTCGGAGCACTCTACCCCTCTGAATTAAGTGGTGGTATGATCAAAAGAGCGGCTTTGGCAAGGGCTTTGACAATGGAACCGGAATTACTCTTCTTGGATGAACCTACATCTGGACTGGATCCTATAGGTGCTAGAAATTTCGATGAGTTAATACTGGAATTACGTAAGCTTTTGGGGATAACGGTTGTAATTATCACACATGACCTGGATTCTATTTTTAATATCGTAGACAGGATGTCGGTTTTGGCAGATAAGCATGTGGTTGCAGAGGGGAATGTAAAAAATGTGTTACAATCACAACATCCTTTTGTGGAAGAATTTTTTAAAAACAAGTATACGCAAAAGTATATGCAACGAACATAAATAAGCAGAGAGGTTATTGTAGATGTACAGCAGAATCAATTATACGACTGTAGGTATCTTTGTATTGATCTTCGCTACAGGAATGATCTGGTTTGCTTTTTGGCTGGCAAAGTATGGTTTACAGCAAGAGTTTGATTACTATAAAGTTCAAATGAGTGAATCTGTCTCCGGGCTTTCCAAAGATTCGACGGTTAAATTGCATGGTGTTGATGTTGGAACCATAAGCAAGATCAGGATCAATCCTAAAGATATCGAAAAAGTAGAGATCGTTCTGAAGATCAATAAAGGAACTCCTATCAAAGAGGATATGGTCGTATTTACAGAGATGTATGGAGTCACAGGGATCTCGTATATTCAGATAGACGGGGGAACCAATGGAGCAAAAACACTGGAACCTACAGAGGATTATATGCCTACTATAGTAACTGCTCCTTCTTGGCTTACCAAAACAACGAAGGGACTTGGCAGTCTTGCAGACAGGATCACTTTACTGGTAGATAAAAGTCAAAAATTATTGAGTGAGAAAAATATAGAGACTTTAGGAAAGGTGTTTGATAATACGGAGAAGATAACAGCCAAAGCTGAAGAAGTGGAGCAAAAAGCGATCAATTCGCTTGAAGAGGTAGATTTAACACTCAGAGAGTTTAGGGTTTCTATGGATAAAATCAATAAAAAATTTACAGAAGCTACGGCAGACTTTAAAGAGATGAAAAATGATTTTACCAGCATTAAAAAAGTAACCAATCCTACGATTGATAAATTAATGGAAAC
>JAYEOF010000264.1:0-3897 GCA_034722695.1 Campylobacterota bacterium | reverse complement strand
TAGGACTTATGCTACGATATCGTTTTTAAGCGGGATTTGTAACTCTTTTTGCAGAGACAAATTTTTTGGCATAATAGCCGTGATGGACAGGGGAGATGATGATGCCTTTCTTTTTTGAAGCGGCATGGATGAATTTTCCGTTGCCTAAGTAGATCCCTACATGCGTCACAGGAATGCCGCGTTTTTTATCTGTAAGAAAGAAAAGAAGGTCTCCTTTTTGGAGTTCATTGATATTGACTGATTTACCTTTTTTAGACTGTGCCCATGCGGTACGCGGGAGATTGACATTATGTTTTTTGTAAAGATACTGTACGTACCCTGAGCAGTCAAATCCTTGGGGAGTAGTGCCTCCCCAAACATACTTTCCACCTTTAAAATACTTGGCATCTGCAAGAAGCTTTTTTCTGTCTGCTGCAGAAATGTGATAAGTTTTTCCTGATTTTTTTGCTGCCAGTTGTGCTTTTGCTATGCGTTCGTATCGTTTTCTTGCAGCAGTAGCCATACGTGCAATATTCTCTACCCGATGAAGTTCGTCATAAATAGCTTGAAGTGAGTATTCTGTTGCATTCTGATTGATGGATTGATTGTTAGTTTTTTTCATATCTTTTGAGTGTATGACCCGACCTCTTTTATCGGTAATAACAAATAGGTCTCCATAAGTAAATGATAAAATAGTTATTAGAATAAATATTTTTTTAAACACAACATCCCCACCCATATTTTTTACTATTATATCATAGTAATATTTAATAAAAATAAAATGATAGAAGATGTTTAAATTTATTAAAATAGATATTTACCTGGTGGGGTAATATCTATTTGGTTTGGTATAATACCGCTATGAAACAAAACATTGTAATCATAGGAGGGGGAGCAAGTGCTTTGATGCTGGCTTCTTTACTCCCCAAAAATGCTGCAACCATTATAGAATGCAATGCCAAACCGGGAGCTAAGATACTGGTCTCAGGCGGGGGGAAATGCAATATTACCAACGAACTTATGGGAACACAGTATTTTCTTGGAGATAAGACATTTGTACAGTATGCACTGAAAAGTTTTAATGAAAAAGCACTTTTAAGATGGCTGGAGAGACAGAACCTTATGCCGGTTCTTCGAAAAGAGACGCAATATTTTTGTAAAGATTCAGCCAAAGAACTTTTGGATATTTTTCTGAAAGAGAGTAAAAAGCAGAAGATACTTACAAATGAAAAAGTGTTGAATGTTTCTAAACGAGATGATGTTTTTTATGTGAAAACAGATAAGCGGACTCTAACGGCAGACAAAGTAGTTGTGGCATCTGGAGGTTTGAGCTTTCCTAAACTTGGAGCAAGTGGTATCGGGTATGAAATTGCAGAATATTTTGGGCACAGCATTGTGAACACTGCACCTGGATTGGTTGGGTTTACGGTACAAAAAGATCAGTTCTTTTTTAAAGAACTATCGGGTGTTTCTACAGAGGTGGTCATAAAAGTAGGAGATGAGAGCTGTAAAGGTGCTTTACTGTTTGCCCATAAAGGGTTGAGTGGACCAGCTGTTTTAGATGCATCACTGTATTGGGAAAAAGGGAAGATAGAAGTAGACTTTTTACCAAATTTTTCATGGAAGAGTCTTCAGAAGAGTAAAAAACAACTCAGCTCTCTTCTTCCTATGCCTAAACGTGTTACTAAGGCGTTTTTGGTACAATTAAAGATTGATGATAAAATAGGGACTAAAATAACAGCAGATGAGTTGTCATTATTACAAATGTTAAATCATTACAGTTTTGCACCTGCAGGTACTTTTGGCTACTCAAAAGCAGAAGTGACAAAGGGTGGAGTGGACACAGACGAAGTAGATGCTCGAACTATGATGAGTAAAAAAACAGATGGGCTTTACTTTACAGGTGAAGTATTGGATGTAACAGGTAGATTGGGAGGATATAACTTCCAATGGGCATTTTCAAGTGCCTATGTATGTTCAAAAAGTATTAAATAAAGGAAACGGGGATAAATATGAGGATAAAAATTTTACTGGCGATAGCGTTTGCTGTTTTGTTGAGTGGGTGTGTAGGGACACCAGACTCTGAAGGGTGGAGATCATCACAAAAAAATGAGTTTTTAAAGATATTGAAAACCGATAAATATATGTCTATCTGTAATCAACAGGCTTTGTATCAGAAAGTCAAAAAGAGTAAAAACTCTCAGTTGATGTCTCATTTACTTGTAGCCTATACAAACAACCTTGCCAATGGGTGTATTGTGAATGTAACACACGGAAAATACCCTCAAAAAGTATCTACTTCAGATATTAAAATGAAGCTTAAAGCAGGGCAGAGTATAGAACAGATACTAAAACCATATGTACCTGAGTATGACCAGTTTTCCTGCCTTATCAGAACGCATAATAATTTAAAGAAAAATTCTGAAACTCCAGCGGAAACACTTCGTGTGATTCGTTTGAACATAGAAAGAGTGAAGTTAATGAAGCCGGGTCTTGGAAAGAATTATGCTTTGATCAATATACCTGAGTTTGTTGTTCGTATCATTGAAGATAAAAAAACAGCAGTTATGATGGGTGTTGTGGTTGGTAAGCGAAAAATGCAAACACCTATATTTTCCGAAGACCTCTCTTATATAACGCTAAATCCTCAATGGAGTGTTCCGGATAGTATCGCTAGAAATGAAGTGATTCCAGACTTGTTGAAAGATCCGAACTATTTGGCAAAAAATCGCATGGTTATGCGTTCATCATACGATCTTAATTCGAAAAAGTTAACTCCTAGCTCAGTAAATTTGAGGGCATATGTAGGCGGAAAAGGTCCTGTACCGTTTAAATTTATAGAAGTACCTTCTACAAAAAATGGTTTGGGACGTGTAAAGTTCATCTTCCCGAATCAACATTCTGTATATATGCATGATACGCAGTCCAAACATCTCTTTAAACGTAAAGTACGGACGTATAGTCATGGATGTGTAAGACTTGAAAAGCCTAATGTTATGTTAGATCATATTGCAAAACATTATACTTCTACGAGTGCTGAAGATATAAAAAAGAAGTATGACTCTTTGAAAACGCACTATGTGAAAATAACCAAAAGGTTACCAGTACATACGGCATATTTTACAACCTATATGGATGAGTGTAATAACTTGTTAGTATTCCCTGATGTATATGGATTTGACAAGTCGCAACAACTTAATTTTTAACAGAGCGGAAAGATGGCAAAGGCTTGGCTTATTTTAGCTGATATCCTTGTCACTCTTCTTCTTTTACTTTCTCTTATACTTTTTTACCTTTACCCTCCCCAAAAAGAAAAACCAGATACATTTACGCTTCCTGGTATGGAACAGAATATCACTTTAGATACATTTCGTTTAAAATCACTAGATCTAAATGCTACAATAAGCTTAGATGATCTGATGCGTATGGGTGAACAGAGTGATGCAGAGGAGTATGTTATAGAAAATAGATTTTTAATGAGAACACTGGAAGAGAGCTTGGTCGAACTTTCCGCTAAAGTAGGAGATCCGGTATTTATACGTATATTTAAAGAGGAGTCTCTCTTAGAAGTATGGATACGTACTGGAACAGAATACCAACATTTGAAAGACTACGCTATATGTGCATACTCCGGTTACCTGGGACCAAAATTAAAAGAAGGCGACAGACAATCTCCAGAAGGTTTTTACAAAGTAAAAAAACACCAACTCAATCCAAACAGTAAGTTCCACCTCTCTTTTAATTTAGGATATCCAAACAAATATGACCGCACACATGAACGTACAGGTTCATTTTTAATGGTGCATGGTAATTGTGTTTCTGATGGATGTTACGCAATGACAGATGATAAAATAGAAGAGATCTATATGTTGGTAGAAAGTGCATTACAAAAAGGACAGAAATATGTACAGGTTCATG
>JAYEOF010000263.1:0-3915 GCA_034722695.1 Campylobacterota bacterium | reverse complement strand
ACCATTACAAACATAAAGGTTATCTATCATCTTGAGTGTAGGCTTTGCACCTCTTGTGATAGCAGGATAAGTTTCAAGCATAAAAGGTACATCTATTACTGAACCAAGCAGAGGAAAATAATCCTTAGAACCTGAACGCATCCCACAAAAAGTCTCTTTCAGTACAAAATCACTTGTATCTACCATCTGTGAAGCACTCTCAAAAAGCCCTTTAAGCGGTTCACCGTCACAGACCATACACGGCTCTTTAGATTTTACATGTGTTGCACCTATTTTGATGATACCATTGATGTTAGCAGAGACCGAGATGCTCTTATGCATACTTACATCCAGATCTAAAGAACTAGTGTAATCTCCACGAGAACCCCAAGTCCCTTTGACACCCATATATCGCATATCAAAAAGGTCATTTTGATAGCCTGTTGCAAGTACAATGTTTTTACTGCTGTACTCACCTACTCTCCATACCTCATCCTCAAAAGAGAGTGATCTAACATCACATTGTGCATGAGGAACTTGCTCCAAGATAGCTGCACACATTTCAGGAGCATCACACACCCCTGCTTCTTCAAACAGAAAGCTCTCTTCACTATTTTTAATACCAAAAGTATTCAACTCTTCTTTATTTACCCAGCTAAATGTAGTATCATTAAATGCTTCATACGTAGAGAACTTCTCTGCATCTTCAACATCTTTAGGTATGCGTATTACACCTGTCTGATGAAAATATTTGGGAAAGTGTTTGAGGTAAAAATCTTTAGCAAAATGAAAAGCTTCATTGGTAAGTATTTGGAGAGCTGAACCCTTCCCTATCTTAGGAGAAACAAAAGCCCCGGCAGCCCCGGAACCACCAGAAGCAGCTACACCGCTTCTATCAAGTAAAAGAACTTTTTGTCCTTTTTGTTGTAAAGTATAAGCAGCACAACATCCTGCTATACCTGCTCCGATGATGATGGTATCGTAGAATTTAAATTTCAATATAACTATCTTTTTTCTAAACCATTAAAGATTATATTTTCTAATTTTGAAGTATCTGCATACTGTACACATTCAATGGAAGCTTCTATATATTTTCCATCAGCAATAGCATCTGTATAATCTATTGTATTGTAGCCATTATAGATGCATAACATATCAAAAAACAGTCTCAAAATTCTTCCATTTAATTCATAAAATGGGTGCAAAGAAATGAGTTCACCTTGATAATATGCTAATTTGTTTGCAAACACACTTTTATCAACTATTTGAGATAGATAATTATCATCTTTTAGTTCATTAAATATACGTGTGGATTCATTTTGTAAATAACTAGCCAAACAGAATTGTGATTCTCCTTTACTCATATTTACATTTCTATACACACCTGCAAAATCATATAATGATTCAAAAGTCTTTTTATGTAAATCTATAAAATATGTTTCATCAAAAATAGTTTGTTTATTGAGCTGTGAAGAAAATTGTTCATATGCTTCAGTAAGAAGATTAAGTTCTATTTCGTGTATGAGTTCAGAATCGGTTATATCTAGTTTATTTTTTGGTATATCTGTCCCATCTATGTAAATAGGACTACTATCAAGCTGATACTTTGACATTATATTTAGCCATCAACTCTTTAGCTTTCTCTTGTAGAGGTTTTGAAGCAGGTTTATAACCTTCTATTTTTTGAGAATTTGAAACAGTTTTTTTAATATCTTTTTTTGAAATTTTAAATAGTTTCATGGCTATCCCTCTCTAATTTTATTATTTTTAATTATAGCTAAATTTAAGTTTTTAGTCAAAAAAATCACGAATTCTAAACCGAAATCTCTTTAATATCCGCAATACCCTTAAATGTCTTATAAACAGACCCAATAGTATGCAACCTATTGGTTTTCAAGGCTTCATCATCCGTATTTACCATCACATCATCAAAATAACCATCTAGCTCTCTTTTAAGACCAAAAAGTGCTTCAAGCTGTGTCTTATAGTCATGATAATCTTGGTTGATCACTTTTTCATAAGCGGTATAGAGTGTTACCTCTGCCTCTTCTTTAAAGAGTGAGATATCTATACTCAAACTTGAATCAAGATCAACATCTTTAGAGATATTTGCTACACGCTTAAAGGTAGAGAACTGCTCTTTAAAGGCATCGTTAGAGACGATCTCATTCAATGCTGAAACTTTTTTAGCTATCTCGTTGATATCTCTTTCACCTGATGCCATAACCGCTGCAATAACGGATGGGTTGGCATCAAGTGATTTGTTGATACGCTCTATGATGAAGTCACTAAGTAGCTTGGTATCGAAGTCAGCATAGTTCGCTTTTAATAATATAATGATATCATCAATGTTGAAACTCAAATCATGCTCCGTGACAATACGTACGATACCGTTTACTGCACGTCTAAGTGCAAATGGATCTTTAGAACCTGTTGGTATCTTACCTACAGAGAAGAGTCCAAAGAGTGTATCAAGCTTAATAGACATTGCAACGATAGAAGAGAAGATAGAAGCTGGAAGTTCGGCACCCTCACCTACAGGCATATACTGTTCTTTTATCGCGTTGTAGATAAGCTCTTCTTCACCTAACGCTTTGGCATAGTAGTATCCCATTAGTCCTTGTAGCTCTGTAAATTCGTACACCATCTCACTCATCAAGTCGGCCTTGGCAAGATTTACTGCCTTGTCCATGGCTTTTTCAAGTTCTATGTTGTTCTTACCACTCTGTGCTTCCACTTTTTCCATATAAAGACCCAAGAGACGTACAGCGATACGCTTCTCTCTTGTGATCTTATCTGCCAATGTGCCAAGTCCATCAATGAACTGTACTTTCTCCAGACCATCTGTGCTTAAACCATTTTTCAAGTCATTTTTGTAAAAGAAAAGTCCATCTGCAAGACGAGGTTTAAGTACACGTTCATTTCCTGCTATTACTTTGCTATAGTCATCGGTATAGGCATTACTTACCACTACAAACTTATTGGCTATCTTTCCGTTTTCAAATACAGGAAAATAACGTTGATGCTCTTTCATGGAAGTAATGATCACTTCAGGGGGAAGTTCTAAGAAAAGTTCATCAAAAGTCCCTACAAGTGCTTTAGGATTTTCAGTGATTGCTACTACTTCTGCAATGAGTGACCTGTCTCTCTCTATGATAATATTATGTTCAGCCTCTAAAGCATCAAATTCAGCCAAGATCATTGATTCTCTCTCTTTGGGTTGAAGCATTACTGCACCTTCTGTTAAGACAGTCTCATAAGCATCTATATCAGTCACTTCAACTGCATCATAAGTAACCATACGATGTACATAGGTTTTAGTATCTGATTTAACACCAAAAAGTTCTACAGGTACAGAACTCTCACCCAGTCTTACTTGAAGCCATCTGATAGGACGAATATACTCATCAGACCTGCTTCCCCAACGCATCATCTTTCCAAATGACATGGATGCTACCCATTTCTCTAGCATCTCTTGGAGTAAAGAAGTCGTCTGAGCACCCTTCTCCTCTTTTTTGAAGTAGAGTACCTCTTTACCATTTTTCTCACCACGTCCAAGTGCATCAAAACTCACACCACACTTACGGGCAAAACCCTCTGCCGCTTTAGTAGGCTCTCCATCTTTTACAGCAGCAATCATAGGAGGACCAAAAAACTCCATAGTACTGTCTGCTTGTTTTACTGGCATTGCAGTATGCTTAAGGACAAGTCTTCTAGGGGTATAAACAAATTCAAAATCACAAGAGAGATTATACTCTGCAAGTATATTTTTCCAAGATTTTTCGATGTTAGATACGATTTTAAGTAGTGGTATAGCAGGTAGTTCTTCAACACCGAGTTCGATAAGTAGTGGTTGTGTCATTTTAGGTAGTCCTGTAAAATAATAATAGCTATTATCTTACCTAAAAGTTGGTAAATAGGGGGTTAGTCTTTATC
>JAYEOF010000262.1:0-15308 GCA_034722695.1 Campylobacterota bacterium | reverse complement strand
CTACAAGTAAAGAAAATATGCAGGCAGTTCTAGATGCACTTGAGAACCATATGGAAGAAAAGATCACTATCTACACAGAACTTATGACTAGCTTCCCTGCAAGCAGTGAAGTCTTTCAACCTAAAATTGACAAAGCTAGAAAAACAATGAAACTCTTTCCTCAGATCGTTGAAGAGTATTTTGAATAGAATCATTTTTCTTCTTAGACCTTAACGATACTTGCAGTATAATATTTTATATTAAACTGCAAGGCTAACATATGTCAGAAATCACCAAAGAAAAAGCATTAGAATATCATAAGAACGGAAAGATAGGTATAGACCTGACTAAGCCTTGCTCTTCGCAATATGAACTCTCACTTGCCTATACTCCCGGAGTAGCTATCCCCTGTCTTGAGATAGCAAAAGATGAAGATCTCTCATTTGAATATACCAATCGTGGTAACCTTGTTGCCGTTATCTCAGACGGTACAGCTGTACTGGGTCTTGGTGACATTGGTCCCCTTGCGTCCAAGCCTGTCATGGAAGGGAAATCTGTACTCTTTAAAAAGTTTGCAAATGTGGATGCCTTTGATATTGAACTTGATGTGCACAGTATAGAAGAGATAGTGGCTACCTGTAAAGCTATAGCGCCAACATTTGGGGGGATCAACCTTGAAGATATTTCTGCGCCCAGATGTTTTGAGATAGAACGTATACTCCAGGATGAGTTGGATATTCCGGTATTTCATGATGATCAACACGGTACAGCCATCATTACCACAGCTGGACTGATAAATGTACTTGAACTTACAGGTAAAAAAGTTGAAGAGATAAAAATTGTAGTGAATGGTGCAGGAGCAGCAGGAATTTCCTGTGCAAAGATGTACCAAAGACTTGGTGTGAAACATATTATTATGTGTGATTCAAAAGGGGTTATATCTACAGATAGAACAGATCTGAATGAGTACAAAGCACAATTTGCTGCTGATACTGAAGCTAAAACTTTAAATGATGCTATAGAAGGTGCAGATATGTTCCTTGGGCTTTCTGTAGCGGGGGCATTGACGAAAGAGATGGTAGCTAAAATGGCTCCAGAGCCTATCATCTTTGCATTGGCTAACCCGACCCCAGAGATACACCCTGAAGAGGTCAAAGAAGTAAGAGATGATGTTATCATGGGAACAGGACGTTCAGATTATCCTAACCAGACAAATAATGTTTTAGGTTTCCCTTTTATCTTTAGAGGTGCATTGGATGTACGTGCGAAGAAGATCACAGAGGGTATGAAAATGGCAGCAGCCAAAGCACTTGCAGCTTTAGCAAAAGAGCCTGTACCGTATTATGTAAAGGCAGCGTATCATAATGAGAATATAGCATATGGAAAAGATCATATCATCCCATTACCATTCAATAAAGAAGCACTTATATGGGTTGCTGCTGCTGTTGCTAAAACTGCATTTGAGGAAGGTGTTGCACGTATAGAGAGTTATGATGATGCAGCGTATAGAGAGAAGCTAAGATGTATTATTTACGGATGTCCTGAAGAGGAGTGACGTTAAGCAAACGACAATAGTTTGTCGTTTGTAGTCACGCACGGTGAAGCGTATATGCCAAAGGTATAGCTTACGCCCAGGAACGCTATAAATGACCGTGATATAATGAACCTAAATTAATAAAAAGAAATTGTATTTAATGAACCTAAAGACCTATCTTAATCTTTACGAATTACTCAAAAACCATCAGAATGCAAGAGAAGAGAACCGTGCATTTGGTTTAGAACATGCAAAAATTAAAAATGAGCCTGTCAAACAGCTTACGTCATGGAGTGAAATACAGACACCTAATCTAAAAAAACCGTTACTGAGTGATACCTTTTCTGCTTATCTGTATAGTATGACACTCACACTGGTTATTATTGCTTTTTTCCTTGGTTTTTTTTCAGGGATAGGTTTGCTCAGCTATAGTGGACATGAACCTGTAAATGTGATCTACTTCATGGCAATGGTAGTGCTTCTTCCTCTTTTTACTATGACACTTACACTTTTTTCTATGTTTAGAGCTAATGCCTCACAAAGCCTTTTAGTACATATCTCTCCAGCTTTTTGGATGGAGAAAATGTTGCGGTTTTTACCTAAAAACGTACAAAGTTCACTTCAAGAGTTAAAGGTAAATCCTCTGCTTTCAAATTGGCTCATTATCAAGCGTTCTCAACTACTTGCATTGATGTTTTCTTTGGGCTTACTTGTAGCACTTTTAGGAATGGTCATTACGAAAGATATCGCTTTTGCATGGAGTACTACACTTCAAGTTTCACCTAGTGAGTTTCATAGTTTGCTACATACTCTTGCTTTTGCATGGAGAGATATTTTTCCTTGGGCTGTACCTTCTGTTGATCTGATAGAGCAGAGCCAATACTTCAGATTAGGAGAGAAGCTTGATACACAAATGATCCAAAATGCTTCTAAACTTGGAGAGTGGTGGAAATTCTTGGCATTTTCTACTCTGTTCTATGCGATCTTCTTACGTTTTGGAATGTGGCTTTTGTCAATATCTGGATTTAAAAAGGCATTAAAAAGATCTTTTTTGAGTTTAGAGGGTGCAAGTACGTTGATTAAAGAGATGAATGAGCCTATTATTACAACATCTGCAGTAGGTAAAAAGAAAAATGTTGTCTCCCAAGGCAGTCACACTATGCAGGAAGTAGAAAATCTTGACAGCTCTTATGACAGGACACTTGGTTGGGCAATGTCTGATGAAGAGTTGATAGTGCTTAATGACAGTATGCAAGTCATTACCCCAATGGCTTTTGATGTGGGTGGAACCAACAGTTTGGAAGAGGACAGCGAGATCATATCCAAGTGTCAGGGAGAAGTACTCTTTTATGTGAAGTCTTGGGAACCACCTACTATGGATTTTGTAGATTTTCTTGAAGCGTTAACAGAAGCTGTAGATAAAGTCATACTTATACCTGTGGGTACAGTAGAAGATGCCTATCTTCCTAAAAACAAAGAGCTTGAGATGTGGGGAAGAAAAATACAGCAAATAAGCAGTGATAAAGTGTGGTTAAAGATATCTAGTGCTAAAGCACTGAGCAGGGAGGCACTAAATGCCGAGTCGTAGACAAACCGCTTTTTCATACCCGAAATTTGCTGTAGTAGGGCATCCAAACAAAGGTAAAAGCAGCATTGTCTCAACACTTGCTTTTGATGATGCAGTGCAGATCTCTGATACACCTGGTTCCACAACCAAAAAGCAAAGTTTCCCTCTAAAAGTGGATGGAAAGATCTTATATGAACTCTTTGATACACCGGGCTTTCAAAGAGCCAGAAGAGTGCTGGCATGGCTTGAAAAGCATGAAGTTGCAGCAGATAAAAAACATGAAGTCGTACAGGCATTTGTCAATGAGCATAAAGAGGATGAACGCTTCCAAGATGAGATAGAATTACTTGAGCCCATTATGGCTGGTGCGGGTATCATCTATGTAGTTGATGGTTCTAAGCCTTATGGTGAAGAGTATGAAGCAGAGATGGAAATACTCCGTTGGACTGGCCAGCCCTCTATGGCATTGATCAACCTCATAGATGATACAAACTATGTTGAGGAGTGGAAGAGGGCACTGGGTCATTACTTTAAAATGGTACGTGTTTTCAATCCTATGGAAGCTGATTTTACGCAACATCTCAATCTTTTGGAAAGTATGGCGCAACTTAACGAGGAATGGACAGATCCTGTAAAAGCATCCATTACACTTTTTAAACAGTATTATGAGCAAATGTTCGAACAGAGTGCAAGCACTGTTACGCAGTTGCTTTATCGTTCTTTGTCACATGTAGAACAACTCTCCTTAAACGATGAAGATGTGACTGCTGAGGAGAAAGAAGCGATAGAGGCTGCGTATCAAAAACAACTTCGTTCTTATGAAACCGAGTCTCAAAAGAGGATCGAAAAGATCTGGAACCATGATCACCTTCAAAAAGAACAGGAGTCTCTTCCTTTTGAAGGGATGGATCTTTTTTCCAAAGAGAGTGCCTCTATTTTTGGTTTGACACGCAAAGAATTGCTGATCACCGGAGCAACAGGTGGAGCTGTAACAGGTGCTGGTATTGACCTTCTCCTGGGTGGTAGTACACTTTTGCTAGGTTCAGCTATAGGAGCAGTGGTAGGTGGTTCAGGTGCATTTTTTGGATTTAATGAACTCTCCGATGTAAAAGTCTTAGGACAGAATTTGGGAAAGAAATATCTTGAAACGGGACCTATGAAAAATCTTAATTTCCCTTATATCCTCTTAAATCGTGCCTTATATCATGCAAGTGAAGTGGCAAGCCGTTCTCATGCTTTAAGGTCTGTGGTAAAGTTCGAAATGGGACAATCCTTCACTGAACGATGGATGGATGATAGTATAAGAAAATCTCTGGAGAAATTTCATAGCAAGTTTCGTAGTGGTGATGAGGTAAAAGCAGAGGAACTGAAAGAGTATGAAAAACTTATTAAGACCGTTTTGAAGCGTTTGATCGATAGCTAAAATGGGTTACTTTAAACATTTTCACCCTAAAGATAGCAAAAAAGAGGGCAAACGATCTTCATCAGAGGCTACGCCTTTTGCCAAAAAAGTCTTATTGCTGATCTTTGTAATCTTTTTACTTTTGTTTCCTCATTATGCCCCATGGGAAGTAAACCATACACAAGATAACACTATACTCAAACAGATATTTACGCTTTACTTTTTTATTGCCAATCAAACACTGGGTATCATCCATGAAAGCGGACATGGTGTATGCTATATCTTACCATGTCCTGAGTTTATTATGGTACTTAACGGCACAGTGTTTCAGCTGCTTTTCCCTGCCGGGATCGCTTACTACTATAAGCGAAAAGGAAATCGTTTTGCCATGTATATAGCACTCTTTTTTGTTGGGTTCTCACTCCACTATACTGCATGGTATATTTCCACTGCACATGAAGGTCTTATTCTCCCTGCAAATAAATCTTTTTTAGGCGTAGATGCTTATCATGATTTTAATTATCTCTTGACAGCAATGGGTTTAATGCAATATGAGTCTTTTATTGCAGGATCGACACGATTTATAGCATATCTTCTGATGATCGGTTCAGTGATCGGGATGTTTTTTGGAGCATTTTCTCATAATGATAAGAGAAGAGTGAAAGGGAAAGAAGAACTTTAAAACAGTTTCCCTATCCCCATCAGAATAAGTGCAGATAAAAGTCCACCGGCTATACCGGCTAACACATCATCAAGCATGACACCCAACCCACCCTTAAGTTCTCTGTCTATCCAGCCTATAGTGGAAGGTTTCCAGATATCAAAGAGACGGAATGCAGCAAAACTGAAGATGATAGCAAGGATCTCTGCATAAGGGTAGTGCATCGTAATGGCTGTAGAGTGGGCTATTATCAGTGCAATCCACATCCCTGCTGCTTCGTCTATGACGATGTGTTGCTGGTCATGGATGCCTGTCTCATTTTCATATTTGTTGATCTCAAAGATACCGATAATGGTAATAGCAAGTGTGAGCATGAAGAGGGTCTCCATACCAAAGTAGTAAAGTACTGCCAAACCTACGGGAAGTGAAGCAAGTGTACCTACCGTACCAGGAGCTTTGGGACTGAGACCTGCTCCAAAAAAAGTTAAAAAAAGTTTTTGTGCATTCATTTTGTTCCTTTGGTTTGTTACGTTAAAGATGAAGTTTGATACAACTCGATCAAGTTCAAATAAAACTGCTCTTCATTTTGTTGCTCAAGTAGACCAGAACCCGGCATGAGAGAGTAGTGCATCTCTTGCAGGTTTTCAAATCTTTCAGGGAAAAGTGCTGCCAGAATATTTGCTGAAACTTCTTTTCTTACCAGGATTGAAGGCGGTATAAGCCCCGACTGTATGAGGTTCATAATGGACTCTGAATGGTAGTGTACGTGATGGTGTTGTCCGTGTGGGCAAGTTTGTGTACTTACCAATGTGTTACACATGTCACAGTAGACATACTCATCTACTGTTTTAATGTCAATCTCAATATTTTTACAATGGTCAAAAATAGAACTGAGTCTGTTCTTATCATAATAGAGTCCCAGCCCTCCATGATTTTTACCAACAACAAGTTGGTCGCATCCATAGTTTTTTACTAAAATAGCATCTAAGATAAGTTCATTATATCCAGCAAATATGTAAGTATTTTCAAAAGGTATAATGAGTACTTTATTTCGTGGTAAAAAGTTATCTGCAAAAGTGTTTAGTGCATTATGTCTTATATCGTATCGTAATCCTTCAGAGGTAAATGGTTTACGTAGAAAGATGATCAATAGATCCGAATCACTGATAGCTTGACGGATCATTCTCTCATGCGCACGGTTAAAGGGGTTTGCAGCGAGCATGATAGAAGAGACAAATTTTGCACCTGTTTTAGTGATCATACTTTTGATACGCTTTATATTGTCTTCGATAAGAGGGTAGGTTACACTGTATTCTCCCGATACAGCTATCTCTCCCAGTCTTGCGGTTGTATTTTTTACACCGGGATGGGAAGCATCAGAAGTACCATAAATGTTTAAAAGGCGTTGAGCAGGGTTAATGGTAAAGGTTTCATCTACAGTCAGTTCACCTACCTTATTATCTTCATTGATAAGGTCGACCACTTCACCTTGTTTTAAACTTTGGAGGATTTTATGGTTTCTCATACCTTTGGGAGCCAGAATAAAAGCAAAGGGAAAAGGTACACCTTTGTATAATTTTGTTTCATCTACTACTTTGGCTTCTTCCTCGTTCATAAGTTTTTGTAGAGGAGAGAGAAGACCTGCCTGTACCAATGCCAGAGTAGAGAGAGCCTCCGTATCTATATAAAGTGATTTATTTCTTTTTGAATAGTCCATACTTTTTCCTTTTTTCCCATAAACTTTTTCTTGAGATACCCAGTTTTTTAGAGAGTTCCGTATCGGGGAATTTGTACTGAAAACTGTTGACGATGAACTTGACATAATCATCTATGGTCAGGATCTCATTTTGATCATAAAGTTTAGAGTCTGTGTTCAGTGTGATAGTCGGGAACTCAGTTTCCAGTTCAGAAGTGCTGCATAAAATGAAATCATAACCCTTTAAAAGCTCTAAAAGTTGCTCTCTGTCTGTTTTTTTAAGGGTATGTATCTCCGTGACATAGAGGAGTGCATGGGGGTTGCACTTGTTTATTTTGTCTTTCCATACTTTATCACCCAGTGGTACGAAGGTTAAAAGTTTGTTGTTCGTCTGTGCAAATTCAAAGACGACTTTATCTACAAGTCTTTGGTAGTTGGTTTGAATGACAAGTGGAAAGGTGAGTTTTTCCGGATTGAAATCTGTCTCTATCTCTTGAAGCAGATTCTTCATATACTCCTGGTAAAGCAGGGTATGTTTTTTAAGATCCTGATACTCTTGATAGTGTTCTATCTTACGTAATAACTCTTCTATCATGAAGGGCTTGACGATGTAGTCTTTGGCGCCAAGTTTAAGTGGTTCACCTACGGTGTCATTATTGATATAGCTCACCATGAGGATAATGATCTTGTCTTTAAACTCTGTAATGAGTGGTGCAGTATTTTGCCCCGGCAGGTTTGTTGAGAGCAGATAGACATCTCCATTGCTTTTAATCGCCTCTTTAATCGAGCTGAAGATCTCTGTTTCAAATCCGTTTTCGCCAAGTTTAGAGGCTATGCTTTGTGCCAGGTAGAGTTCATTTTCTACAATGATGATTTTCATATGTTTTTCCAATTGAAGTAATTTAAATTTGCTACGGCGTGAACAGTCACACCTTCTTTTCGTCCTACAAAGCCAAGTTTTTCAGCTGTAGTTGCTTTAATGTTGACAAAGTTTTGTCTGATACCAAGTAAAGATGCGATGGTTTTACGCATCTCTTCTTTATAAGGCAGTATTCTAGGGGCTTGAGCCAAGATAGTAAGGTCAACATTACCGATCTCATATCCATGTGTTTTAAGTTTGTGGACTGTATCTGTGAGTAACTTTTTAGAGTCTGCTCCTGCATAACTCTCATCTGTATCTGGGTAGAGTTCCCCGATATCACCCATGCCTGCCGCGCCAAGCAGAGCATCTATGAGGGCATGTATCGCTACATCCCCGTCACTGTGTGCTTTAAATCCATAATCAACCTCTATCTTTACGCCACAGAGGAACATCTCTTTTTGCTCCTCAAAAGGATGGATGTCCAGACCAAAACCCGTCAGTGTTTTAGCTGAAGGTGCTTTGATGCAAGATAGTTTTTGCAAGTCAGTGATGGTTGTAAGTTTGTGGGCACGAACAGACCCCTCTACAAAATGTACTTTTTCACCCATTGAAGCAACTGCTGAACTGTCATCTGTAAAAAGCTGCTCTGTTTGCAGTGCTTTTTTGAGTGTTTTAGTAACAGATAGTTGAGGGGTTTGGATGATTCTTACCTGCTCTCTGTCTATAGGAGAATCCCCTAAATAAAGAGTATCGGTTACAGGTAGAACAGGAACGATACAGCTGCCTTGCTCTTTTGCATCTAAGATACGTTCTATCATATCTTGAGGTATGCAACATCTGGCGATGTCTGATACCAGTACGTAGTCTGAGGTGACGTGTTGTAGGGCATTGTTCAAAGAAGCCTGTCTTGAATCTCCACCTTCAACATAGTTATAGTCAGAAAAACTTTTCATTAATGAAAGATCTTCAGGAGAGGAGACAATGATGACTTGTGCAAAATCAGCAACATTCATAAAATGCTCAGCTACATGCAACCACAAAGGGATATTTCCCGTGTATAGCCACTGTTTCTTAACATTGCTTTCAAATCGTGTGGAGTTGCCTGCTCCTAAAAGTATTAAGCTGGTGTCTGACAAATAAATCCCTATCTATATTATATATTGTACTGTGTATCAAATAGTAACGGATTATACATTCAGATAGCTTGATAATTACTTGATTTAGCTTGTATTATAATAAATCAGATAAATTTACTCCTAATAGAGATAATTTCAATCTAATTTAAGATTGGGTTGGTATAACTCTTATACAAATCATATTTAGGAATAATATTATGACACAAGAAAATGTATTAGAAGCGTTAAAAAATGTAACATATCCAGGGTTCACGAAAGATATCGTAACTTTTGGATTTGTAAAAGATATTGCTGTGGATGGATCAAATATATCTTTGACCATCGATATTACATCATCTGCGGATGAAGTAAAAGCACAGCTTACAGATGAAGCAACAACTGAGCTTAAAAAGCTTGGATTTGCTAATGTAAGCATTAATGTGACTGCACCACAGGCACCAAAGCAAATGTCTAACTCAGTGAGTGGTAAAAACATCGCTCCACATGTAAAGAACTTTGTGATGGTAAGTTCAGGTAAAGGGGGAGTTGGTAAATCAACTACCTCAGTTAACCTTGCAGTTGCTATGGCAATGCAGGGTAAAAAAGTAGGTCTTCTTGATGCCGATATCTACGGACCGAACATTCCTCGGATGATGGGTGTAGCAGATCAAAAACCTGAAATTCAGGGGAACAAAGTACAGCCTCTTAAAGCGTATGGTGTTGAGATCATGTCTATGGGTTCATTGATGGAGCCTGGACAGTCTCTTATCTGGAGAGGTTCTATGATCATGAAAGCGATCGAGCAGTTCTTGAGAGACATTCTTTGGTCAGAGCTGGATGTATTGGTTATCGATATGCCTCCGGGAACTGGTGATGCACAGTTAACACTTGCTCAGTCTGTACCTGTTACAGCTGGTATTACAGTTACGACACCACAAGAGGTATCTTTAGATGACTCTAGACGTTCACTTGATATGTTCCAAAAGCTTCATATCCCTACAGCGGGTGTGATCGAAAATATGAGTGGATTTATCTGTCCGGAGTGTGATGCAGAATCAGACATCTTCGGTATGGGTACAACAGCTCCGGTAGCACTTGAGTATGATACTGAACTTATCGCGCGTATTCCTATAGAACCTGCGATCAGAATTGGTGGAGATACCGGTAAACCGGTAACATATTTCCAACCGGATTCTGAAACAGCAAAACGTTATCAAGATGCAGCAAGTAAATTGCTTACATTCATCGATAAAGTAAATGCAGAGGGTGGAGCGGATAACTCTGCAGTACAACCGACTACACCTCCAGGTGTAAGTGCATGTAGTACAGGCGCTTAGTTTCGTCCTGTTTGGCGTCATCTTTGCATAAAAGGTTGACGCTTCGTTCGGTCACCTACTGCATCTCCGGGTGTAAGTACATGTAGTACAGGTGCAACGCCAGTGCAGAAGCAGTTAGACGAAGGATGTGGCTACAACTAAGGCTATCTTCTTCCAAGTATCTAGCAACTTTATGCTAGATGAGTTTTATTTATCACGATAGAAATATTTTCAGTACTTCTCCCCTTTTTTTAAATTTACCAAAGATAACACATATATTTTAGAAGTGATTACTAAGCGTAATACTTCCTCCTTATATACTTCCTTGTCCCTAAGATTGGATAGACAAAGGCCATCATTTATACTTTGTGTAGCGGCAGAAAAAATATGCTATAATGCCACCCAAAAAAATCTGTACATAAAATAGACCCCAGGAGAGAAGAAGTGATACTCAAAACAAACTTTTTTCGATTTGTTTTAATCGCACTTTTCTTGTTTGCTTATCAAGCAAGCACAATACACTCTAATCATTATTTAGTCAAAGAGCATATGGATTGTCATCTCTGTGCAGGTAGTCAACAATTTGATACTAATCTGCATAAGACAACCTTTCCGATTATCATAAAGTCAAATAGTCTTGAGCTTGGCAATCTTGAACAAAGAGTTGTGTTAAAGAGACGTTTGGATTTCGTACAAAAGCCTTTGGTAAAACGTACAGATCTCACAGGCATGCAACACTTTTCTGTGATGCCAATCCCATTAGGTTATCTTTCTACAGCCCCTCCATACACTTTTTCATAATCAATCACAACTAAAATACTATTAAAATCATTACAAGAAAAACATATACATATAAGGATAATTATGAAAAAAATATGGATGATCAATTCTCTGTTTTTTGCCCACTGTATGACAGGGGTCTATGCAGATGAATTATTGACGCTGGGTGAGCTTACGGTCACGGCAACGCAAAACCCTGAACTAAAAGCAGATGAAGCACCGGTATCAGTAGATGTGCTTACCTCTGAAGAGATAAAGGAAAAAGGTATTACCTCTGTTGCAGAGCTTTTCAGGCAGACAAGCGGTGTAGATGCCAAAACAGCAGGCGGATCGGTGATGCCTGTGATACGAGGACTCTCCGATGAACAGGTTTTGATCCTGGTAGACGGGGTACGTCTTTCTGATGAGAGACCCGGAGGTAATCATATACTCTCCATTGACCCGGCTCAAATAGAGCGGATGGAGATAGTAAAAGGGTCGGGTTCTGTGCTTTACGGTGCCGGTGCAATTGGCGGTGTAGTGAACATTATCACAAAAAAAGCACCCAAAAGTGACAGTGAGACACTTGAGTTAAGCGGTGAGATAAGTGCCGGCTACGAAAGCAACAATAATGCCAAAAAACTGGAAGGCCAACTCAATGGAAGTCTGAAAGATCTAAATTTTTACATCGGAGGAGTCAATCGAGACTCTGACAATATGGAGTCTCCTGAAGAGGAGATAAAGTATAGTTTTTATGACGGATATACCATCTGGGGAGGTGGTGACTATACATACGGAAACTGGAATACTGCTATCAATCTTTGGCAGAGTAAAGCCAATATAGGTATTGCGGCACCGCGAACATACGTCTCTGATTACTATAAGGATGAGAAACATACAAAGGCTGATGCCAAGCTTTCCTATAGTGATGATGATGGACTACTTAGAGGCTTTGAGCTGATCGCAAGCTGGCAGGAGCACAACAGACATCGTATCAGAGAACCTGATGCCAACAAGTTGGTAGATATCCAGGTGGATAAGGAGACCACTTCTTTGAGAGGACAATGGATACTGCAGGCTGATGAGAAGAACCGCATCACTACAGGATTTGATCTTTTTGACGAGGATCTTACCTCATCAAGAATAATGAACGGTTTTCCACCTGTTATAGGAAAGTTTAGCGGTGTACCGGTAATAGCTCCCTCGTCGCGTAATGGTGCAGGCATTTTCCTTCAGGATGAATTTACATATAGCGAGACACTCAATCTGACGGCCGGAATTCGTTATGATTCTGTCAAAGCGGAGACAGATGGTGCACCGCCGCCGTTTTTCATTACGTCGCCACAGTCCGATACTGATGGAGCCTTTAGTGGTGAGCTTGGTCTGGTATATAAAACAGGTGAGACTTCAAATGTTTATGCCAACATAAGTCGTGCGTTCAGAGCACCTACATTGATAGAGAGATACTTTTTTGGTCCGCACGATGGTCCTGCACAGGACAGAGGAAATCCTGACCTTAATCCGGAGATCAGTCTAAATATGGATATAGGAGCACGTACCAAAAACGACAACTATCAGTTGTCTGTATCCATTTATTATAATATGGTTGATGACCTGATCCGAAAGATCCTGACCAATCCAAATGATCCACTGCCGCAGCAGGTCTATCAGTATCAAAATATCTCAGATGCAAAAATATATGGAGCTGAGCTGGATGCCAAGTATTTTGTCAATGAAGCATGGACACTTTTCTTCTCCGGATCCCTTACAAGAGGTGAAGATGAAACGGAGGATCGACCGCTTAACGGTATTCCTCCAGCTAAAGCCTCTTACGGTATCAACTATGAAAAAGAGTGGGAAAATATCTACGCCAATGTAGAACTTTCTGCACTGAGTGCCATGAAACAAGACAGAGTCGGTTTTGGTGAGACAGAAACGCCAGGATATACTACTGTAGACTTTAAGGTTTATCTGTCACATGACAGCGGAGTTCGTGCATCTTTTGCGATAGAAAATCTTTTTGACAAAAACTACTATGATCATCTGTCTTACGCATGGCAAGAGCTTGATTATGCAGCGATGGGACGAAATGCAAAGTTTGAAATAAGTTATAAGTTTTAAGCACTTCAAAACATTTATAATATTGTTTCCCCCTCAGAGAGATGAGGGGTAATATTTAGGTACAATACCTAAAACATTTATAGGATACCCATATGACATCAGCAGAAAAACTAAAAAACCTCTTAGAACTAGAAATTATTCCAGACTTAGAAGTAGCTATTGATGAACTTTTTGCTGCTATAGACAAAGCAAAAACAGCATCAAAAGAACAGAAAGACGACTTGGAAGAGATGAGAGAGATGCGTACAGAGTGTTTTGCTATCATCGAAGAACTTGGGCGTGATGAGCTTGAAGAGGATGAAATAGAAGAACTTTTAGCAGAACTTATAGATATGAAAAGCGTTTAATAAACGATAACTGCTTATCGCTTATAGTTTTGAAACCGAAGTGGTCGGAGCAAAGCGTAGCCATGTAGGCGAGACGGAGGAGTAAAGAGTAACTCTTCCCAACTTAACCTATTATTCAACTAAAAAATTTGCCATCATGGACTGATCTTCATGTTCAAGAATATGGCAATGATGCACAAACAGTCCAGGCATTGTGAACTTTATGATGATGCGAACTGTTTCAAACGGCATGACAAGCACTGTGTCTTTCCAGCCTCTGTCGGTATGAAAATCTATTTTACCCGTTCTATCCAGTACTTGAAACTTGACACCGTGTATATGGAAAGGGTGAGCCATATGCACACTGTTTTTGAGTACCCAGATCTCTGTTGTCCCTAGCTTTACTTTCTCATCTATTCGATGCATATCGTAAGGCTTTTTGTTTAAAGTCCAAATACCGCCCTCAATGATCTCCATCGTGATAGTCCTGGTTCTGATCGCTTCAGATTCTTTCATCCTTGGAATGCTTGTTAGCTTTGCAGGCAGGGAACTGGGATCTTTAGATTTTTTACTTACACGAAATTGCATAATATCCATTGGAACATCAAAATCGGGATACTTGGGATGGAGCTTGAGATTACTTGCTTCTTTGAATCCAAGTGTTTTTAGAGTGACTAGATCACCAATATTTTTGCCTTTGAAGTCTACGATGATATCGACACGCTCTGCAACAGCTACAATGACATTCTCTACCATTATTGGTGCTTCCAAAAGCCCGGCATCTGTTCCGATCAATGCAAACTTATCGATCGTATCAAAAGCCAGTTTGTAGGTTCTGGCACTCGAACCGTTGAGGATCCTGAGCCGATATTTTCTACTCTCAACATCTTTATAAGGAAAAGGGGTGGTATTGACCAGGATCACATCTCCCATAACACCGTTATTATCCTGGGGAACATCTTTATCTTTATAGAGTAGTTTCCTGTTTTCATCAAACCTTCTATCCTGGATAGCAAGAGGCAGTTCAAACTCCCCGTTTGGAAGCTTTAAGCTCTTTTCCTCCTCATCTTCAATGATGTAAAATCCAGATAGCCCATAATAAATTTCTTTACCTGTTCTGGCATGGGGATGGGTATGATACCAAAATGTTCCCGCACTTTGATCGACCGTATAATGATAATGTTTGGTTGTGTTGGTAGGAATAACATCTCTGGGATGACCATCCATTTCTGCAGGCACTATCAAACCGTGCCAGTGTATAATGGTGGTCTCAGATAATCCATTGGTAAAATCCAGATCAAATCTTTCTCCCTTTTTAATACGAATTGTAGGGTTAGGCAAAGTTCCCTGGAAGGTTAACACTTCTGTCTGTTTATCCGGATATATCTGTATATGATTCTTTTGGGATCTAAATTCAGTTTTATGTATCTTACTGAAATCAATCTCTTTTGGAATTTTAAGCTCTTGGGTAAAAGGTTCTGCCTTCAGCACTTGATTTTCTTTTTTTGCAGGAGTGGTAGCAATCTGTTCCCGTTGATCATTTTTATTGGTATGCTCTTCACAACCAGTCAGCAGGATCGTAGCCGTAACAGTAGAATAACATAGAAAATATCTTCTATCCATTTTTACTCCATTTCGGGAAAAATATTCCCAAACTTGTACTTTCTGCACTATATTTTATAGAAAGTATCTATTTAACAAATTTTATGAAAATCATGTGTAATGAATGTGCAGTGTTTGGAAATGTGAACTTGCCTACGAACATACTTTTTTCCTCTCTATTTTTCTACACTTCTTTATTCTTATAACTTCCAAGAAATATAATTAAGGTAAATTTTATCCTATTTAAACTATAGTGCAATATCAACCTCTCGGGGTGCTTCATCATTTAGATGTAGCTGAGATAGCAGCAGATTGCTTGACCCGTTGAACTTGAACTGGATAACACCAGCGTAAGGAAGAGATTTGTA
>JAYEOF010000261.1:0-3972 GCA_034722695.1 Campylobacterota bacterium | reverse complement strand
ATGTTGTGGAAAAATGACAAAGATGACATTATTTGACAACATTCGCACCAATTATAGGTTTTTTTTTCACATAGAGAGCTTAAAATTCTTGGTCTAAAAAAGATTTGTTAACTGAATGTTAATAAAATGAGAGAAATCGTAGCTAATCACCTGCTAGACGATAGGTTTCGAGGATTAACTAAGAGTAATTTACTCCTAGTTAATCCTCTTGAGAAGGAATTTTATGCTTTCCCTTTTGCACTTTGGATAGAGTGGATATACTGGTAATCAACAGTGATATTTTGTTCACTTGGTAAATGCTTAGAGAGTCTGGAAACCATCCCTTCAAAATCTTCAAAAAGATAATTTGCCATAGATCCGGGGATAGGGTTAATCTCATTTAAAAGTACTTCGCCTTCAAGCACAAAAAAGTCACAACGAATGATGCTTCCCTTAAAAAGTGGATCATATATCTTTTTAAAACTCTCCTGTATTTTAGATTTTAAATCATCAGGAATATCGGCTGCAAGCACTTGAGAGTCACGTGAAAAGTCCATATATTTTTTCTCAAAGTCCAAAAACTCTTCTTTATGCGGCTCTTCTACGATGGAAAGTTCCCATTCATTTGTGTAAGTACCAGCTTGATTAAACTCTTTTACACCCTCAAGAAAAGGCTCTACAATCACATCTGTATCAAATTCAAATGCAACATCCAAAGCATAGTCAAGTTCTGCTTCACTTTTAACGATACTTACACCAATACTGCTGCCCAGACGTACCGGCTTGATAATAACCGGATATCCCATAGTGATCTTTCGCTCATTATTTTTTGAGAGGTACTCATATGCGACTGTTTTCACTCCTAAACTCTCTGCCAGGAATTTTGTATAGAGTTTGTTGTAAGAAAGTGCTGACGCTTCTATACGTGGAGAGATGAAAGGAATATCAAAAAACTCCATCATCGAAGCTATTTTTCCATCTTCTCCGTCTCTGCCATGTATAAGGTTAAGTGCTACATCAAGATCTACAGCTTTAGATCCAAACATACCGCCTATGAAGAAACCACCTTTTTTTAGTGCGAGTTGCTTGGATTTTTTATATTCACCCGAAGAGAAAAGTTTAGAATTGATCTTATCTGTATCTATGAGGTAGAATTCTCTCTCTTGACTTACAAAAATGTATGTTAGAGTACTTTTTTTAAGTACTTTTTTCATTGTAATTGCAGAGACGATGCTTATTTCATGTTCAAAGCTTGAACCACCAAATAGAATTGCTATATTCATAATTTTCCTTATTATCTACACTACGCCCCATTCGCGTAGGGTGGGTTTACCCACCATTTTTTATATATCAAATTTTTATTTTGACGGTGGATAAATCCACCCTACATATTATTTGATGAATTTACAACATCTTTGCGAATTCACTAAAAATGTAAGCACTCTCATGTGGTCCCGGGCTTGCTTCCGGGTGATGTTGTACTGACATCGTTGGAGAGTCATTATATTTAAGTCCCTCAATGGTATTGTCAAACAGGTTTGTATGCGTCACTGTAGCCACTTCTGTGATGTTATCGGGAACATTATAGTTATGGTTTTGTGCCGTGATCTCTACAGTATTTGTCATAGCATTCATCACTGGATGGTTTCCACCGTGGTGACCAAACTGAAGTTTATATGTGTCATAGCCATGAGCAATAGAAAGTAATTGATGACCAAGACAGATACCAAAAAGTGGTACCTTATGAGCAATAAGCTTTTTGATCTTCTCTTGCTCATCTTTTAAAATAAGCGGATCACCAGGTCCATTTGAAAGGAATACTCCATCGATCTCTTTAGCATCAATTTTAGAGATAATATCTTCAGCAGACATAGAGTTAGGTACAACTGTTACTTCCATTCCTGCATGTGTCAATTCATTTAAGATATTTCTTTTAATACCAAAATCAAGTGCAATGATCTTTTTAGTCGTTTGAGGCGTCTCATAAGTAAAGGTATCTGTACTGTAACGTGCTTCAGTATGGACATAAGACTCTTTTGTGCTTACTTCTTCTATGTAGTTTACTTCTTCGATACGTGGAGAGGTTTCCAATACTTCTTTAAGTGCCTCTTTATCGTGTACTTCAGTAGATGCTACCATCATCATAGCACCCTCTTCCCTGAGCATCTTCGTGATAAATCTTGTGTCAATCTCTGTGATGCCAAGGACATTATTCTTCTTCAATAATGCATCCAGTGTCTCTTCAGACCTAAAGTTAGAAGGTCTGTCCTGATAAGTACGAACAATGATCCCTTTACAGTGTGCATCTTTGCTCTCCATATCTTGAGCATTACACCCTACATTACCGATCTCAGGCATTGTAAATGTTACAAACTGCCCTGCATAAGAAGGATCTGTAACGATCTCTTGATACCCTGTCAGAGAAGTATTAAATACGACCTCACCAACAGAGGTTCCCTCTGCACCAAAGCTTTTAGCTTCAAGCATTAATCCATTTTCAAAATATAAAGAAACTTTTTCCATTACAACATACCTCTTTTAGATAATTCTTCTTGGTAAAATCTTTCATAAAGCAGTTCATAGTCTTGGGACCCCGGGATGACCTCTTTCTCCATGCCTCTAATTTTATCGTAGACGATATCATCTATCTCATCATAGGCATCTGCAAAGGCTTTAAAAGCTTTAAAGATAACGTTTTTAACCTGGTTTTCATTGACATCATACTCAGCTAAATAGTTTTCATACAACTCATCTAAAATAAGGTGTGCCAAGTCATTGTAGCGATCATCATAATTCATGATGACACCATTTTCTGCAGCCATTTTCTTTTTGATCATAAAGAAAAGTTGTCTCTCGTCTGCATGTTGAAACTCTATCTCGTCATAATTTTCATCAAGGATCTTTTTCACTTTTTCATCTAAAGCATGCTCTTTCGCAAGATTTTCATCTATGATCTTCTTACATGCTTCAACAACTGCTTCTCTACCTTTAGGCATAGTGATAAAAGGTGCATTGGCCAGATCGATCCCGATCTTCGCTGCTACATATCCTGTCTGTTGTGGTTTTAATCTCATATCTACTCCTATAAATCAACTTCAATGCTGTAGCGTGGGCATTCCTGCCCACGACAAATTAATTTTGAATATCATCCGTGGGCAGGAATGCCCACGCTACAATATATCTATCTTATTATTGTATCTAATCTTTCCGGACTAGTAGAGATAATTCCCATCTTTGTCCCGATCATCTCTTCAAGTGCCAAAATGTATGACTTTGCAGTCTCCGGCAACTTGTCAAACTCTCTTACACCTTCAGTTTTATCCCAGCCTGGAAAACTTTTATAAATCGGTGTTGCATCTTCCAGGTCATAGGGTACATAGTTTACCTCTTTACCCTCTACTTCATAAGCCACACATACTTTCACTTCATCAAAGCCGTCAAGTACATCCAGTTTCATCAGTGAAACCTGATCTACTCCATTTACACGGACTGCATGACGCATAGCTACAGCATCAAACCAACCACATCTTCTTGGTCTTCCTGTTGTTGTACCGAACTCATGTCCGTTTTCACGAAGCTTGTCACCTTCTGCTCCAAAGTCTTCACTTGGAAAAGGACCGTTTCCTACTCTTGTACAGTATGCTTTGGCAATACCAGTCACTTTTCCGATATCTTTAGGGTTAATTCCAAGACCCGTACATGCACCGGCACTTACAGTTGATGAAGATGTTACATAAGGATATGTACCATGGTCGATATCCAACATCGTACCCTGTGCTCCCTCAAGAAGGATCTTTTTATCCTCATCCATGATCTTCCACATGAGTTGTGTCGTATCAGTGATATAATCACCAAGTACTGCCTTGTAGCCTTCCAGTTCTGCTAAAAGCTCTGCCTCTGTCGGTAGTTCAACACCCATAGCATCAAAGACAGGTCTGTTCATCTCAAAATAAGCAACGATCTTCTCAGTAAGCTTTTCAGGATGAAGTAACT
>JAYEOF010000260.1:0-3986 GCA_034722695.1 Campylobacterota bacterium | reverse complement strand
CTTGCCTATCAATTCCTCTCTTTTTTACTGAACACAGAAATAAGTACGATTAAAAAAGTGAACGATATGGCACCTATGCCTCGTGTGACTGCCAGTAAGGTCGAAGCAAATAATTTAGATATACAAAAGGCGCTTTTGGGATTGGAAATTACAGAAATGGCAGTGAATGTTGAACAATCCAATTTTCTTCCTACGGTTGGAGGCTTTGCTGAGTATGGAAGTGCTGATGATAAGCTTTGGAATGAATTTGCCGATAAAGATGCCTATACGGTTGGAGTTCAGGTCAAATGGAACCTATTTAGCGGTGGAACTGATGAGGCGAACTTGGAAAAAGCAAAAGTGAATCGTCTTAAAGTAAAAGATCAAGTTGCACTGGCAAAAAGTGGTATTGCTTTAAAAGTTAAAAAACTACAAACTGAAATTTTAAGTCAAAGTGCTGATGTGAAGAGTTATAAAAAGCAGTTGCGTTTTGCCAGAAAAGTGTATGAGAATTATAGTGCACGTTATAAAGAGGGGATTGTTTCTATCTCTGATGTATTGATCAAGCAGTCCAAAGAGCTTGAAATGCTACTTAAACTGTTAAGTGTAAAGAATAAACGTAATACAAAAATATTTGAATTGAACAGTATATTAAATGCAGGAGGAAATGTATGAGAAGAGTAATTGCATTATTGACAATGATTGCCATGGTGACAGCTGTAAATGCTGTAGAGATCAACTTAACCGGTTCTGTGGTATCTGATAACCAAAAGATGATGACAAGTCGCTATATGGGATATGTGAAAAATATGGCTGTCTCTGAAGGTGACATTGTTAAAAAAGGACAACTGCTTTATGAGATTGATTCTAAAGAGATAGAGTCAGCAGAACGGCAGGTTGATCTGGGTATCTCCCAAGCAAGACTGGCGCTTCAAATGAATACAAACCAATATAACAATGTTGTTACAAATCTTGCTAGACATGAAAGACTGTATAAGAAAAAAATGGTTTCAAAGTATGAACTGGAAACACTTCAGCTTGCAGAAAAAAACCTTAAAGATATGGTAAAAATAGCTACAAAGCAAGTAGAACAAGCAGAGGCGAAAAAGGAAGAAGTACTGAACCAATACAATTATCTTAAGATCCAGGCACCCAACGATGGTGTGATCGTAGCTAAGAAACTAAATGAGGGTGAGATGGCGATCCCGGGAATGCCTGCGGTAATTCTTACAGACCTAAGTAGATTGAAGATCATCGCAGAAATCTCGGAAACACAACTTAAATATATCAACTTAAACAAAGTAGTAAATATAGAGATACCCTCTATGGGATTTGTTACTACCGGTACGATCACCTCTATTATCCCTAGTTCAAATCCAATGACACATAAGTTTAAGATCAAGATGCAGTTTGACTCAAAAGGACACTCTGTTTACCCTGGCATGTATGCCAAAATTATGATTAAGTAGTCATCATGGCAGAAAAAAAAGAATATCAGATTACAGATGTAGCGGGTAAGTTGGCAAAGGGTTTTTTAAATAATCCTTTAACGGCAGTCTTAGGTGCTTTTTTACTTATTATGGGATATATGGCACTCAATACGATGCCAAGAGAAGAAGATCCTCAGATCGCCATCTCCGGAGGTGCGGTCATTGTAGCGATGCCAGGGGCTACGCCTAAAGAGATAGAGAATGTGATTGTAAAGCCTTTGGAGAGAAAACTTCGTGAAGTCAAGGGTATACAGCATGTCTATGGTATGGCGATGGACAATGTAGGTATCGTCAATGTGATGTACTATATCGGTGAAAATAGAGAAGATTCCAACCTGAAACTTTATGATAAGGTGATGCAAAATATGGACCTTATGCCAAAAGGGGTGATGCAGCCACTGATCAAACCTTTTGATATCGATATCGATATCCCTATTATCACTGTTGCCTTTTATCCTAAACCGGGTAGTCATTTGGATGATGTTAAACTTTTTGATATGGTGAGAAAAGTACAGCAGAAGATCAATGGTGTTGATGCTGTGGCAAAAACAACACTTAAGGGTGCCCGTAAAGCCCAGTACAACATCGAAGTAGATATGGGGAAACTCTCTGCCTATCACCTTTCATTGGGACAGATCATGCAGGCGGTTCAGTCTGTTGCTGTAGATGTACCTGATGTAAAAGGAAGAACACGTGATAACAAGCTTGTGGTCTTTGGTGTAAAGAATGCCATTGAGAGTGTGGATGATGTAGGCTCTGTGATCGTAGCCCAATATATGGGTTCACCTATTTATTTGAGAGATGTAGCGCGAGTTACAAGCGGACTGGATATCCAAAATTTCCAAACGGCTAAAATACTATTCAAAGAAGATGTAAATGCTTCGACCATGAGTAAAGAGTTAAATCAAATCACTATGACTGTGGCTAAACTGGCAGGTACGAATGCCGTCTTTGTTGCTGAAGATGTTGTAGATGTATTGGAAGCGTATGAGGCTGAATTTACTAAGGAGGGTGTAGGATACTTAATTACCAGAAATTATGGTGAGAGAGCAAACGAAGCGGTAAATGAGTTGATGCATCACCTTATCATTACTATTATCATTATTGCACTGATGCTTGTTTTCGCTTTAGGGTGGAGAGAGTCTATCATCGTTACTTTCTCTGTGCCTGCTATTTTGGCAGTAACACTTTTTACTGCGTGGATGACAGGACAAACCATGAACAGGATCACACTTTTTGCACTTTTACTCTCACTGGGACTTTTGGTGGATGCTGCTATTATTGTAATCGAAAATATTCATAGACATTTGCACAGCCATGGTGTTGAAGATAAAGAGATGGGTGAACTGCTTATAGAAGCAACAGATGAGATCGGTGCACCTACCAATATTGCCACTTTGGCGATCATCCTTACGATGGTTCCTATGGCATTTGTAGGAGGGATGATGGGTTCATTTATGAAGCCTATCCCTTATAATGTTCCGGTTGCATTGATCGCTTCACTGTTTGTAGCTTATATTTTTACGCCTTATTTGAGTTTGAGACTCTTAAAGAAACCGGAACATAAGCATCATGATGACAAAGGAGGTAAGTAATGAGTAAACTTGAAGGTTTTATTTACAGTATTTTAGATAAAAAGTCTAAAAAAACGCTTGTTGTTATACTTACTATCTTGGCTTTTTTTGGTTCATTGTTGATGTTTCCCACTATGATGGTATTGGCAAAAATGCTTCCGGGTAAAAGTGCAAATACTTTTTCTGTCTATGTAGATACACCTACAGGCAGCTCTATAGAGCAGACGAAACAGATGAGTAGCTGTGTCATTGATTTTCTTAAACAAGAGAAAGAGGTGATGAATATCGAGCTCTTTTTAGCACAAGGTATTCCCTTGGATTATGCCGGACTGGTTAAGGGTGCAGGTATGAAGCGCACGGAAAATGTTTCAGAGATATCTGTGAATTTAACAGATAAACATCACAGAGCTGAACCGTCATTCCTCATAGTTAAACGTCTTAGACCAGAAGTGAAGAAGGCTTGTCTTCCACTGCTTCCGGGAAGTAATATTAAGTTTATAGAACAACCTTCCGGTCCTCCGACACTTGCATCTGTAGTTGTTGAGGTACATGGTGAGAACCTTGAGAAAGTAAGAACGATATCTACTAAAGTTGCAGGAATCTTGAGTGATACAGAAGGTCTGGTTGATATAGATATTATGGCAGATGAGATTTTCTCTAAATATGAACTGATACCGGACAAAGAGAAGATCGCAAGATCAGGTTTGAGTGTAAAACAGGTGAATAATATTTTGTATCTTGCATTTGAAGGTATGGTCATAGCACATAAGAACTCTAAGAATTCTCCTGATCAAATACCGATGTTCCTCATTTTGGAAAAAGAGAGTAAAAGTCTCTCTTCCCAGAATAAAGGTTCACTTCAGAGTAAACTTGCTTCACTGAACCTGATGAATATGAAAGGGATGATGGTACCATTGAGTGAAGTGGTCACACTTCGTAAAGT
>JAYEOF010000259.1:0-3987 GCA_034722695.1 Campylobacterota bacterium | reverse complement strand
AACTACAACCTGGATGATGGTTGGTATCTTGTATCAGCACCTATCATCACAGCAAACTGGGAAGCAGACTCTGACAATAGATGGACTGTGCCATTGGGTGGAGGTTTTGGTAAAATATTTAGAATAGGAAACCAGCCTATCAATGCACAACTGAGTCTATATAACAATGTAGAAACACCAGATAATTTTGGTTCAGAGTGGCAAGTAAGAACGCAGATACAGTTTATGTTTCCTAAGTAATATTTTACTCCAAATATTCTATGTTAAATTATAATGTTTCTAAAAATAGAAAACTATTCTTTATATTTCATGATTGTTTCTTACCATTCCTCTTCGTTCATACTCTCTATTACACTTTCAGAAAACATATAGTCTGTCTTCTTGGCTTGCGTATGGCATTTTATACAGGTTTGGATCTTGCCCCGACTATATCCTTCCATTCCAGTTTCATCATAGACTCCATACCACCAGTCACCATGTTCAGGATCATACCCTTTTTCCATTTTTAACATAATAGTCAGTTTGGATGTTTCTGAACGCTGTTCATCGGGATAGAGTGGCTTCAATATAATGGAACCAATTGGCAATAAACTTAATTTTCCAAGATAAGCCTTTTTAGCTATAGTATTGAGATAGATGTCAAACCATGCATTGTGATCGACGGATACTAGTGCTTCTGTATTGAGTTTATGCAGGCTTTTCCAGCGTGGAAAGGTAAATTGATTTTTATCATCATGATTGATTACTACCTCATCATCATCTGTTTGAGAGGCAGATAGATCAATCATAATCATCGTACTAAGTATAAGAGCTAAGAGTACATTTTTCATTGATCCCAGTGTGAAAAGACTTTCTGAAACAAATTTCTTCATAACTTCTCCTTTTCGTACTAAATTTTAGAGCTCATGCCACTTTTACATACCAATTATATTAAGGGGGTGTGTAGAGTGTGTGCAAAATTCATATATTTGACTTAATGCTAAATTTCAGGAGTCTATTATGGAAGTAAAGACGAGGTGCCCCCTTGAGGGTAAAAAACTATTAGATATTGTTCGTGATTCCCGTAGGAAATGCCCTTGAGATGAAAATATGATTTAAATATTAGAGGTGCCCTACAGTATAAAACTGAAAAATCTTACGTAGAATGGATAATAATAAGTCCTTTGGAGTTATAGAACTTAACTCTTCAATACATGCCCAACATCTTTCATAAAATATGTCGTTGCCAAAGGTGCAAAGAAATCAAAGGCTGCTTGTGCATCAATGATCTTATCATCATTTCCCAAGAAAACTTCAATCGTAGTACCTCTATCAAGTACTTCTTGTATCTTCTGCTTATCCCATACGTAAGTTAAAAGTGCTTCAAGCTCCTCTTTTATCCCTACATTTAAATAGTCAGACAAGTCTATACTTGAAGGGTGCGTAGCATTTGCTAGAAACTGTTTTACATAGGCTTCCTGTCCTGCTTCAAAGTAGCGTAACTGTGTACGTATGAAACTTGGTTTTTGTGTTTGGAAAAAAGCAGGAGAAAGAAGAATAAGTCTGTCTATACGTTCTTTACTTTCATACACATGCTCAAGAGCCCTTTGTGCTCCATAGCTGAAACCTGCTACAGTTAGGTCACCTTTCATAAGATATTCAGAAAAAAGTTCTTCTTCTTTTTGAAGAGAAAAACCGTTAAAGTATTTAGACATTCAAATAGACCATTACTAGAAGATCTCCCGCAGTATCTCTTTACACTCATCATGTGTGATATTTTCATGGGCTAAAAGATAGTTAGATACTTCAGAAAGTGCTTTCTCCAATGTTTTCAAAAGTGTAGTCACCTCAGAAACAGACTCTCTTAAAAGCTCCTCTTCCTGGAGAGGTGTTACGATAAAGTTATCACTCATTGCATACTCATAAATGACTTTTCTTACCAGCTCTTTGGCGAGCATGATATCTGCACTTGCATTGGTGAACTGCTCATTATAGTGTATCTTTGTTGCGATGCTTCCTGCCAAATAGACTTTGATCCTGTTAAGCAGTTTAGAGCGTGAGAGTATTTCATGTTCTTGAGAGATGAGTCTTGTATTGACGATACCTATCTTCTCAAACTCAACATCCAACCATGTAGCGATGACTGCTTTTGCCCCTTGATAAACAGCCTGTATCTCTCGTTCTGGCTCTGAAAAACTCATTATTTTGCGTTTTCCTGAGAGAACTTTCTCTTTTACTGTATCAAAGTCATTAGTCTCAACTATCGTACGGCCTTCTCTCATAGCAAAGATAGCTGCTTCATTGGTGAGTGTATCGAGTGCTGCTGAGTTAAAACCGACGGTCATACGTGCCACTTGTGCTATGTCTACCTGGTTAGGTTTATGTGCCAGATAAAGCTCTAATGTCTTGGTCCTGTCTTCCAGATCTGGAAGTGAAATATGTATGCGTCTGTCAAAACGCCCTGCTCTAAGCAGTGCTTCATCAAGCATATCTATTTTGTTCGTTGCACCTATGACTATAACACCTGAACTGTCTTCAAAACCATCCATCTCAGTAAGGAGCTGGTTAAGTGTCGCTTCTCTTTCATCATTTCTAAACTCACCACGGCTTTTACCTACAGCATCGATCTCATCAATGAAGATGATACTTGGTGCCATCTGCTTGGCTTTTTTAAAAAGTTCACTTACCCTCCTGGCCCCCATACCTACATAAATATGTACAAAAGAGGCACCACTTTGGTAGAAGAAAGGGACATCTGCCTCTCCTGCTACCGCTTTGGATATAAGTGTTTTACCTACTCCAGGAGGTCCTACAAGCAGGACACCTTTAGGTAAACGTATATCCAAGTCACGGTATTTCTGCGGTTCTCTAAGAAAATCGATGATCTCTTCAAGTTCCTCTTTGACATCCTTGATACCTGCAACATCAGCAAAGGTTACATTTGAAGAGAGTGCCTGCACGGGGTCACTGCTATCTGCATTATCAGCTCTGTTTGCAGACCTTATCTGTCTGAGCTGTTGTAGTTTACTCTGTTTTATAAATCTATAGAGCAATCCAAATGCACCAAGTATGATGAGCAAAGATAAAATATCATACAGATAGCTGCTGTCTGAGGTTACTTCTACCGGGTATTTGGTAAAAAAGGCCGTTTTATTGATAGCATCTTTATATATCTTATAGCTGTCATCTGCTGTTCTGAGACGGATATACTCTCCATCTACGATCACTTTTTGTATTTTATCTTGACTGTAGAGGCTGTTTGCCTGTTTATGTGTAATGAGCTGGTCACTGTCTCGAAGTATTCCAAAAGCAAGAAGTCCTACAAAGACTACCAGCAGTGAGATAATGATCTTTATATTTTTGCTATTAATTGCTCTGGGCTTAAAGTTTGGCTTTGTTTCCATCACTGGTAACCTCCACATTATTGAGTAGAACCCAGTTAGAGCTGAGATCTTCTTCACTTTGAATTTCTACTTTGTTAAAATACTGATCAAATCCATGATAGAGACCATTTTTACCATTTTCAAACAGGACTTCTAGGTCCTTGGTATGGTCACGTCTAAAGGCAAAGTTTTTTGCCTTGATAAGTTCTGTAAGTTCACGATGACGCTCTTTGGCAATGTTCCCTCTTACTTCCGGTTTCATTGTAGCAGAGACAGTGTTGTCACGTTTTGAGTAAGAGAAGGCATGTACATGTGTGAGAGGAAGTTCTTTAACTCTATCCATCGCCTCAGTCCACTCTTTTTCATCTTCCCCCGGATGTCCTACGATGTAGTCTGTACCTAAGGCATAACCTTTGTCTGCTATCTTATGAAACAGTTCCAGGTCTGTTTTATAGCTGTTACGTCTGTTCATAAATTCTAACATTTTATCGCTGGTATGCTGCAGGGCAATATGCAAATGTTTTGCCATCCAAGGCTCATTCAGTAATTCCATAAATTCGTCATCTATCTGTATAGGTTCTAAACTTCCTATACGTATACGTCGTACACCACGTATGTAGCTCAT
>JAYEOF010000258.1:0-15659 GCA_034722695.1 Campylobacterota bacterium | reverse complement strand
AGGATCCTTACATCATCGGCGAAGAATGCCAATTCTTCCAGGGCAAGCTTTAATAGATCTGAGTCTATATGCCCATCAATATCAATATGAAATTGACTTCCCGGAAGCATTTGAGTTCCCATGTAGCTCTCTATTTTTAAAAGGTTTACACCATTGGTTGCAAAACCACCAAGTACTTTATAGAGGGATGCAGGTATATTTTTTACCTGAAAAACCAGTGAAGTAATGTATCTTTTGGATGGATCATAAGGAGGTATGATTTTTTCTTTGGAAAGTATGAAAAACCGTGTAGTATTTCCACTTTTATCTTCAAAGTTTTCCTTGATGACTTGAAGCCCGTAGATATCTGCCGCAAGCTTTGAAGCAATGGCTGCTCTTTGCATATCTTGCAACTCAACCAGCTCTTTAGCTGCACCCGCTGTATCAAGTTTTGCTTCTGCCTTCAAACCTAAAGAGAGAATATTATGATGACACTGAGCCAATGCCTGAGGATGAGAGGCAACATATTTCAGATCTTCCAACTTTGCATCCCGCAGTGCAAGCAGACAATGCACAACCGGTTCAAAATGCTCACCTATGACATGCAGTGCCATTTTAGGGATCAATCTATAGATCTCTTCTACCCTGCCGGCCGTAGAGTTCTCAAGTGGGATCATCGCAAGATCAGCATCACCCTGCTCTACCAGCCACATCGCTTCATGAAAAGTATCACATGCTATGGTCCTATAGTCACTATAAGCATTTTTACATGCTTGCTCCGAATAGGCACCCTGAACACCTTGATACGCTATTGTTTTAGACATCTCATCATCCTGTTATTCTATTATTTTACTCACCGGCATCTCTACGATCGATTTTGCTCCATGCTCTTTGAGTTTTGGGATCAAATCACGAAGATTTCCTTTATCCACAACAGCCATCACATCTACCCAGTCACCTTTTGCCAGATTAGAAACAGTAGGATTGTCATTTGGAAGTATCTCCAAGATAGATTCCAGTTCAGCCTCTGGAGCATTGAGCATTAGACAGACTTTAGGTACTGCATCTATGACAGAATTGAGCATCATAATGATCCTGTCGATCTTTCTCCTTTTTTCCGGATCTTCATACGCCTTTTTGTTGGCGATGAACCTTGTCGTTGTCTCAAGAACCGTATCGATGATCTTTAGGTCATTTGCCCTGAGTGATGACCCTGTCTCTGTGATCTCAACGATCGCATCTGCAAGATCAGGTACTTTAACCTCTGTTGTCCCCCAACTGAACTCTACATTGGCCTTGACACCGTGAGAAGCCAGATAATCCGTAGTAAGATTAACCACTTCTGTTGCTATCGTCTTTCCCTCCAGATCTTTGACACTCTTATAAGGTGAATCCTCTTTCACTGCCAATACCCACTTAATAGGTTTAAAACTCTGTTTTGCATAAGTGAGTTCACATACTTCTATCACATCCGAACGATTCTCTTTGATCCAGTCCAAACCTGTCAATCCACAATCAAGCTGTCCACCCTCAACATATCTTGCCATCTCCTGTGCACGAATAAGCATACACTCCAACTCCGGATCATCGACAGCAGGATAATAATTTCTCTCTCTTACCTTGATATCATAGCCGGCCTCTTTGAATATCTTGATCGTTGACTCTTGTAAACTCCCTTTTGGGATCCCTAGTTTTAATATCATATAACACTCCTTTTAAAAAATTAAATATTAAATTACTCTTTCGCAATGAACTCAGCTTCAAACTGATACGTTCTTTCACCTTTATGACGACCGAAACCTATATCCTGAAGTTGCTCCAGGTAGCCTGTAAGCCCTTCATTGAAGTTTGGATTATTTGATGTTGTTTTTAATTTGAATTCAAAAAATCCTGTAGGATTAATATAGAGTATAACTTTGATCTTTTCACCTGCATATTCACTTTGTGCAGGCCAACCCTCTAGCATACTCTGTACTTTAGCCAAATAGGCATTCTCTACACCAGAGTCACTGCTTTTTTGGTTTTTAAGTGAAGTGCTTATACGTTCACTCGCACTTATAGGTTTTTCTGTCACTTTAATAAGATTATTTTTAGGTGTAGTTTTTATTGGCTTGTCTGTTACCTCTATGAGCTTTTTCTTTTTGGGTGTTTTAACATTTGCAAAAAGCTCTAAAGCTTTCTTCTTGGTTTTTGTAAGGTTTTCATCTTTTTTCTTTACTGTCTTTTTAACTACTTTTTCTTTAATGACCTTTTTCTTTACTACTTTTTTAGGTTTTGGTTTTACTTTAGGTTTTACTTTTGGTTTTGGCTTAGACTTAGGTTTTACTTTTGGTTTAGGATCGATCGCTTTTTTAGGCGTAGAGAGTGCTACTTGTATACGATTTTCATTTTTTTTCACATAATGCACAGATTTTTTTTCATCTCGTGTATTAAAATAAAAGATCAATAAACCAATAAGTATAAAGTAGATACCAAACGCCAAAAATCCAGAGATGAATGTAGAAGACTGTTTTATCATAGGGTTATAAGTGAGACCTTCTCAAAGCCTGCTGCTTTTACACTTTTAAGTAAGTACATCACATCTTTGTATTTCAACTGTTCATCCGCACGTATATAGACTTCAGAATTTTTATCGAACTTTGCAGACTGATTTACAAAATCATCCGCAAAAGTATCTAATGCATAAGTATCTTTATTTAGATATATCTTTTGGTTTTTATCCATACGTATAGTGAGTGTTTTAGGTTTTGTGACTTTGACAGTTTTAGAACCTTGAGGCAGATCTATCTGTTCTTGAAAAGTAATGGTAGGTGCAGTGATCATAAGGATTGCCATCAATACCAACATCACATCCACCAGAGGGGTAATATTCAAGTCTGGACTATCATCCCAACTAAACATGGTTAAACTTCCTCACTAACCTGAGATAAAATTACTTCTGACTGAGAAGAAAGCAAAGAAGAAAGTTCATAGGCTTTACGTTTCAAGATAAGATGAAAAGTATACGCAAAGATCGCTACAGCAATACCTGCTGCAGTAGCAATAAGTGCTTCAGAGATAGCCGGAGCAACTACACTTAACGAAGCACTGGATTGTGAACCAAGTTTAGAAAAGGTTTCAAGTATCCCTATCACCGTACCAAAAAGACCAATGAACGGTGAAGTAGATGCAATGATAGAGAGCCAAGTAAGCCCTTTAGTTGAAACACGTATCGCATCAGAAGATGCTGCTTCAAGTATGGCTTTGTTTGGAGTGTTCACACGGCTCAGATAAGTAAAAATAAGTGAATTACTGGCCACTGATTTTGACTGACCTGTGTAGAGTGCTTTAAGTGATTTGGCTTCAGAGCCTATACGTGAGTTTATAATGTAGAATCTGTCTAAAAACACCCAAAATGTAGCGATAAAATAGACCGATAGCAGAAGCAGTACAAAAATAGTAATTGCACTGCTGTCCATGAAATAATCTAGGAGAGATCCCAATTTAGAGAGACTTTCCGATATGCTCTACTTTAGATACCGCTGCTGCGATAGCCGCATTAGAAGCTTCTGTACTCTTGAGCAATGTTTTAGCTGCGTCAAGAGCTTTAGCAAGATCACTGTCATCACCAGAGAGAGCGACTGCACCATCAACGATACATGTAGTTTTTTCTTCTTCGACTTTCACATAACCGGAGTTAATAGCCACTGCCAGTTCACCCCCGTCTGATTTTTCGATAACGATCACACCTGTATCAAGCAACGATACCAAAGTAGCATGATTGGCTAAAACACCAAATTCACCCTCAGCCCCTGGCAGTGTTACCTGTTTTACTTCAGCATCAAAGATCATACCATCCGGTGTGACTATTTCCAGCTTCATAAGTTCCATAATTATCCTTTATAAGATCGACTATTTAGCGTTGATCTTATCGTTTTTAGCGATAGCTTCAGCTATATTACCAACCATATAGAATGCAGCTTCGTTCATATCATCATATTTACCTTCGAGAAGACCTTTAAATCCTTCGATAGTCTCTTCAAGTGTAACATATACACCTGGAGAACCAGTAAATACTTCAGCAACATGGAAAGGCTGAGAAAGGTATTTTTCAATCTTTCTTGCTCTTTCAACAACAAGTTTGTCATCTTCAGAAAGTTCGTCCATACCAAGAATCGCAATGATGTCCTGAAGGTCTTTATACTTTTGAAGAATTTGCTGAATACCACGTGCCAAGTCATAGTGCTCTTCACCAACGATTTGTGGAGAAAGCATTCTTGAAGTTGAATCCAATGGATCAACCGCAGGGTAGATACCTTTTTCAGCGATCGATCTGTTAAGAACTGTTGTTGCATCCAAGTGAGCAAATACAGATGCAGGAGCAGGATCCGTCAAGTCATCCGCAGGAACATATACTGCTTGAACAGAAGTAATTGAACCTTTTGTTGTTGATGTAATTCTCTCTTGAAGTGCACCCATCTCTCTAGCAAGTGTCGGCTGGTAACCAACTGCTGAAGGGATACGACCAAGAAGTGCAGACATCTCTGAACCTGATTGTGCAAATCTAAAGATATTATCGATAAACATCAATACATCTAGACCCATCTCATCTCTAAAGTACTCAGCCATAGTAAGACCAGTAAGTGCAATACGGTTACGTGCACCTGGAGGCTCACTCATTTGACCGTAGCACAGTGCAACTTTGTCAAGTACGTTTGACTCTTTCATCTCAAAGTAAAGGTCATTTCCTTCACGTGTTCTTTCACCAACACCTGCAAATACAGAATAACCGCTGTGCTTAAGAGCAACGTTGTTAATAAGTTCCATAATAATTACGGTTTTACCAACACCGGCACCACCAAACAGTCCGACTTTTCCACCTTTTGAGTATGGAGCAAGAAGGTCAACTACTTTGATACCTGTTTCAAAAACTTCAGTTGCTGTACTTAAGTCTTCGAATTTTGGTGGATCTCTGTGGATCGACCAGTACTCTTTAGCATTAACATCATCTCCCTCATCGATAGCTTCACCGATAACGTTGAAGATACGTCCAAGAACTTCCTCACCTACAGGTACTTTGATAGAGTCACCAGTTGCTTTAACTTCTTGACCTCTAACTACACCTTCACTCATATCCATAGCAATTGTTCTAACTCTGTTATCACCAAGTTGTGCTGCTACTTCTAAAACCAATCTTTGCTCTTTACCATCAATCACGATCGTTGTTTCTAACGCTTCATTGATCTCTGGTAGGTAGTCTGTAAAATCCACATCTAGAACGGGACCTAAGACTTGTACTATTTTACCTGTCATTTCTTCTCCTCTAATTATTTCATTGATTCCATACCACTGATGATCTCTATGAGTTCAGTAGTAATGGCTTCTTGTCTTGCTTTGTTGTATTTAACATTGAGCTCTTTAACCATCTCTTTGGCATTTGTCGTTGCTGCGTCCATTGCCTGCATACGTGCAGAGTGTTCTGCCGCCAATGAGTCAATAAGTGAGTAGTACATCGTATACTCAATATAACGCTTAACCAATGCATCAAGAAGTGTATCATCATCATCCGGCTCAACTTCAAGTTCTGAAGTTGAAGTAGCACTAAGCGCTAACTTTGATGTATCTACCGGTAAAACATGATCTTCTTTGACCTCTTGGGTGATCATATTTACATAACCGTTGTGAATCAAGATGATCTTATCTGTTTCACCGTTTACATAGGATGTCGCCACGTCAGAGATGAACTCTGCTGCTTGCTTAAAATCTGGTGCAGCAGAAAGCCCGATGATCTCATCACTCAACTCAACGTTGTTGAACTTAAAGTAATCAATACCTTTTCTACCTACAGCTCTAAGACGCACTTTAACATCTTGTGCTTTATAGTCAGAGACCAACTGGTTCACTCTCTTGATCGTTTGTGAGTTAAATCCTCCACAAAGACCTTTGTCTGCAGTAATAAAAACAATATCGACTTTTTTAGGATTTGGTACATCCTTAAAGTAAACATTATCAATACCATCAGCACTGGACTGTTGCATTTTTTGAGCGATCTCTTCTATAAGTTCAGTCAACTTTGCAGCATAAACTCTTGAACGCTTTGCAAGCTCTTCTGTTCTTTTCAGTTTAGCAGAAGAGACAAGCTTCATAGCGTTAGTCGTTTTTTGTGTGTTCTTAACACTTCCGATCTTACGCTTTATCTCTTTTAAATTAGCCATTATAAGCCTTTCTTACTCAGCAAATGAAGCTTTGAAATCTTCGATAGCTTTACGTAATTGAGCATCTGTATCATCAGTGATCTTTTTCTCATTTCTGATGCTCTCTAAAATATTTGCATATTTTGCTTCCATAAATGGCATGAGATCTGCTTCAAATTTTGTTACTGAAGATGCAGCAATGTCATCTAAATATCCGTTTGCACCAGCAAAAATGATAACAACTTGTTTCTCAATAGAAACAGGAGCATATGGTCCTTGTTTAAGAACTTCTACCATTCTTTGACCACGCTCAAGTTGACCTCTGGTATAGTCATCAAGATCAGATGCGAACTGTGCAAAGGCTTGAAGCTCTCTAAATGAAGCCAAGTCAAGTCTAAGTGTTCCGGAAACCTGTTTAGTTGCTTTAATTTGAGCAGCACCACCAACTCTTGATACTGAAAGACCTACGTTGATCGCCGGTCTGATACCTGAGTTGAACAAGTCAGTCTCTAGGAAAATTTGACCATCAGTGATCGAAATAACGTTTGTCGGGATATATGCCGCAACATCACCCGCTTGCGTTTCAATGATTGGGAATGCAGTAATAGAACCTGCACCTAACTCATCTGAAAGCTTTGCAGCTCTTTCAAGAAGTCTTGAGTGAAGATAGAAAACATCCCCTGGGTATGCTTCACGACCCGGAGGTCTTCTCAGAATAAGTGACATCTCTCTGTATGCAACCGCATGTTTAGAAAGGTCATCATAAAAGATAACTGCATGTCTACCGTTGTCTCTAAAGTATTCAGCCATAGTAACACCCGCATAAGGAGCAAGGAACTGAAGCGCTGAAGAGTCAGCTGCAGAAGCAGTTACAATGATCGTATAATCCATTGCCCCATGCTCTTCAAGTGTTTTCACTGTAGCAGCTATTGTTGAGTTCTTTTGTCCGATCGCAACATAGATACAGATAACATCTTGACCTTTTTGGTTAATGATCGTATCGATCGCCAATGTAGTCTTTCCTGTTTGTCTGTCACCAATAATAAGCTCTCTTTGCCCTCTACCAACCGGTACAAGTGCATCAATCGCTTTGATACCAGTCTGAAGTGGTTCATGAACAGATTTTCTTCCCATGATCCCTGGTGCTTTCTCTTCTATAAATCTCTGCTCTTTAGCTTCAATCGCACCTTTACCATCAATAGCTTCACCAAGTGGATTAACAACTCTACCGATCATAGCATCGCCAACCGGTGTTTTAAGAAGTTCTCCAACTCTCTTAACGCTCATACCTTCTACAATACCAGCACTAGAACCAAGAACAACAACACCAACGTTTGCTTCTTCAAGGTTTAATACCAATCCTTTAGCACCGTTGTCAAACTCTACAACCTCACCAGCCATAACATTGTTAAGACCATAAACGGTTGATATACCATCCGCGATACCTACTACTTTTCCTATCTCATTGATGTCAACATCAATCTCAAAGTTCTCAATTCTCTCTTTGATGATTGAACTTATCTCATCTGCTTGCAATTTTACTGCCACTGACTCTCCTTTACTTTTAGATAACTATAAAGATTTCTTAATGAAATCAATTAGTTGTTCTTTAACTCTCTGCTTAGAGAAGTTAACCTCAATACCCAAATCATCAACTGAAACACGTAACCCGTCAAGATCCGTTTTTTCTTGTGTCAATTTAATCGTAGAACCTGTATATTTTTTAAGTGTTGTTTCTAACTTACTTAACTCTTTATCACCAAGTGTCTCTTTACTTTTCAATACACCTTCGTATTGATTTGACTCTTTTTGCAAGTCAGCATTAAGCACTTTAGTAATAGCAGGAATCAGATCAAGTCTTCTGTTTTCACCCAAAATCTTAATAAAGTTTACAAGTGTCACATCTGCTTTTTTACCAAGAGCAGAAAGAATCATTTCTGTTTTTTTCTCAGCAGGAATAATAGGAGAAACTAAAGCTGTTTTAACCTCGTCACTACTAATAGCTTCAGTTAGTACATTAAGTACTTCTGCAATGCTTGCTATATCTTTACTTACAGAAGAAAGTGCTGTTGCATATCTTTTAGCGATTAATTCTTCCATCTATGCCACCTTCTTAGAAATAATATCAACTACTTTAGTTTCATCGATCATGATGTCATCATTTGTGATATTCTCACTCAAAATTTCATCTATCGCATCTCTTGCAGCTTTTCTCTCATCTGAAGTTATCTTCTCTACAAGTTGCTTATCCATAAGAGCAAGATCATTGATATTGTTTTCAGCTATCTTTTGTGCTAAAAGAACTGCTTCTTTTTTTGCATCTTCGATGATCTGATCAGCTTTTTTACCACTCTCATCTAAACGAGTCTGAGCATCTTTCTTCTCATCTTTAGCAGCTTGAAGTTTGTCTTCTATCTCTTTAAGCTGTGCTGCAATACCTTCTTTTCTGTCTACAAAGAAATTTTTGATCGGATTAGCGAGCAAATAGTAAAGCACTGATGCAAAGATAATAAAGTTGAAAACTCTTGGCCAAAAGTCTGTCTCTCTACCGGTTTGTGCAAAGTAGCGTGTTGATTCAGCATCTCCACCACTAGCCAAAAGAACAGCAGGTACAATAAGTAAAGATAATAGTACTATTTTTTTCATATTCATCCCTTCCTATAACTTGCTAAACTTAGCTTTTAGAGTCTCTTTAAATAGAGGCATCTGAGAAAGAAGAGAATTTTTAAGACTCTCTTTCTCTGCGGTTAACTTCTCAACGAAGCTACCATACTCTTTGTCCAGCTCACTCTGTTTTGTTTCGACTTTACTTGCAGCCAATGTTTTTTCATCATCGATCGCTTTCTGTCTTATTGCTGCAGCTTCATTCTTAGCATTGCTAAGATTTTCATCTGCTTTAGCATTAAGTTCATCAGTGTTGCCGCTGAGACCTTTTGCTGCTTCTAAATCTTTTGCTATAGAGTTATCTCTATCATCCATGAACTTAACCAATGGCTTAAATAGCATATTATTTAAAACAACAAGAAGGAACAGAAACAAAGCTAAGACGAACAACATCAATGGTAAATGTATGTCAAGCATTAAAACTCCTCGTGTAATTTCGCATTATTCTAACATTTTGGAGATGAAATGTTGGTTAAAATTTAGTGTTTTTTGAGGAATGTTAAAAAGTTTTCAATATCTTTATCATTAGTTAAGCTTATCTCAATGCTTTTCGCTTTGATTTTATGTTTAAAAGGCAATATTGTTTCCAACTCTTTTGCATACTTTTCAAGTAAAAAAGGTGTAGAAGTTTTAAGAGATGTGGTTGAAACATTCTCTTTATGGTTTTTCACCATTTTTTCGGCATCACGAACACTTAGTTTTTGTCCAATGATACTGTCTATGATGATCTTTTGCTTTTTTTCATCAAGTCCAACCAAAACTTTTGCATGCCCTTGAGAAATTTTCCCGGATACTACTTGTTTTTGTGCATAGTCGCAAAGACTCAAAAGACGCATTGTATTTGTGATCTGCGAACGGCTTTTGTGGACAATGTTGGAGAGTTCATCATGAGTAATCTTATGTACTTCTATCAACTCTGAATAAGAGTTTGCAAGCTCGATAGCATTAAGGTTTTCTCTTTGGATATTTTCAATGAGGGAGAGTTCACGCAGTCTTACTTCATCTATATCTACATCCGCAATGATTGCTTTTATCGATGGGAGTTTTGCAAGTTTATGTGCTCTTAAGCGACGCTCACCGGCAATAAGAAGATAGCCTTCTTCTTTTTCTATAACAACAATAGGTTGGAGTAAACCATGTTCTTTAACAGATTGACTTAATTCCTGGAGTGCTTTTTCATCAAAATGTTTACGAGGCTGAAATGGATTGGGGGTGATACTGTCAACACGAAGCTCCTCTACGCGAGCACCCTGTGCCTCAAGTTCAAAGCTGTTTATATGACTAAGATCTTTTTCATATGCTTCTTCTACTTCAGAGAGTATATCTCCCAGTCCTCTGCCTAATGCCATTTTAGCCTCTTACTATGACGGTTGCAAGATCTCTATAAGCAATAGAACCCTTCGATTTTATCGCATAATGTGTGACCGGTTTTCCAAAACTTGGACTCTCTGCCACCTTTACATTACGTGGTACAACAATACACTCTTTACCTTTTTTGATATGAAAAAGCTTGTCTTTAAAGTGATGAGTCAGGTCTGCAAGCACTTGCTTAGAGAGATTATTCTGTCCTGAATACATCGTAGGTAAAAAACCTTTGATCTTAAGTTTTGGATTGATCGTTTTTTTCAAAAGACTTACGGTATTGAGTAACTGTGCCAAGCCCTCTAAAGCAAAAAACTCACATTGTATAGGAATGATCACTGAGTCAGACGCACTTAATGCGTTAATGGTAATAGGCCCTAATGCCGGAGGAGAATCAATAATGATAAAATCAAATTTTTTAGAAACTTCTTTGATCTTCTCTTTAAGGATCAGTTCTCTGTTTTTCTTTTTAGGATTATAAAACTCTTTTTCTATCCCAACAAGACCAATGTTCGAAGGTACAAGGCTAAGATTTTTTATAGCTGTTTTGAGTACTACTTCAGAGATCTTTTTACTACCTATAAGTACATGATAAATATTGAATTCATAATCACTTCTGCTAAATCCTAAACTGGTGGTTGCATTAGACTGGGGATCGATATCTAAAAGAAGGACTTTTTTACCTTTTTCAGCTAGAGATGCTGCTAGATTTACTGCTGTTGTTGTTTTCCCTACACCACCCTTTTGGTTGGCTATACTTATCACTTCACTCATCGTAGACTATACACCCGTTTCCCTCCTATAATTAAAGAACCATCCCTACACAAACTAGCGTCTGATAGGCTCTTTTGATAGTTTTCAATATGAACTGAAAACTTTCTGCTTAGTTCAAATTCTACCTCATACTCACTAAAAATCTGCTTCCATTTTGGAAATTTTTCAAGTCTCAAAAGGTATTTTTCGAGCACTATTTCCGGTGTAATATCGCACTGTAAGGCTCTGTAGCCATTTTGTGTATTTTTTAAATTTATTCCGATTCCACACACTAAAACATTTTTTACTTTTTGAGTGATCGTTCCACCTACTTTATCATCATTGAAATAGAAATCATTTGGCCATTTTAGCCAGATATTTTCACCAAGTGCTTCAAGTGTTTGTTTCATGATAAAAGAGAAGTAGATAGAAGCTGAGGAGAGTGACAGATCTTTAGGAAGCATCTCTAATTCTACAGCTACCGAAGCAAAAAAGTTCCCTTCTCCTCCACTCCAGCTATTGTCTCTGCTGCCAATACCAGAATGTTGTTGGCTTGCTATAATAGCTATAGGAGCCTGTAAAGTTTTCTTCTCTAATTGTTCAAGAAGATGCTTTTGTGTAGAAGCAAGAGTATCAAATGATAAGATCTCCAACTTTAAGCCCCCTTCCTACACAGTATGCTTTTGCTGACATTGCTTTTTTAGAAGCAGGTTGAAGATTTTCTATTTGCAAAGCACCTTTTTGACATCCTACTATAACACTCTCATCTATATAAGAGAGTATTTCAAAAGCCTTATTACTACTTGTTGCATCCACCAAAGAGAGTCCATCAAACTTTGTACCATTGGCTGCAAATATACCTGGCCAGCCCTCAAAAGCACGATATTTGTTATAGATAACCGTTGCATCCTCAAAGTCTACTTCACCATGACTTTTTTTGATCTTCTTACATAGTGTTGCCAAGCTTTCATTTTGTACTTGTGCTGTTATATTTTCATAGTTTCTAATTGTACTTAGTGTAAGATCACATGCATCATCTGTAAGTTGTTGCATAAGTGCATGCAGTCTCATCTCATCAGGTATCACAAATTCTACTTTTTCAAGCATTGGTCCGGTATCCAATCCCTCTTCCATCAACATAGAAGTCACACCTGTTTTTTTATCTCCATTCAGTAATGACTGTTGGACCGGAGAAGCACCTCTGTACTGTGGTAAAAGTGAAGCATGCAAGTTAATACATGGTGCAATATCTAATATACTCTTAGGTAAGATCTGTCCAAATGCTGCTACGACTATAAAATCTGGGTTTACAACTTTTATAGCATCTTCTATTCCTTCATCACTAAGACGATTTGGTTGCAATACTTCAATACCATGCTCAACTGCCAATGCTTTCACAGGTGGAGGAGTTAAGATTTTCTTACGACCTACTGGTCTATCAGGCTGTGTCAAAACCAAAGAGACTACCATATCCTCAGCTTCTATAAGTGTATCGAGTATCTCTTTTGCGTAGTGGGGTGTACCCATGTAGACTATTTTTTTCAATATTTTCTCCTCTTTATAAAATTATCATCGTCTTGTATATCTTTTAAGTGTTACAACTATTTGCCACATTAGTACAGAAAAAGAAATATTAAATATCAAACTTACAAACTCTACTCCCTCTTTTAGAATTCCTTTGAAAGGTAAAATAGATTTTGCAAAACCATTTAAAATATCTGCTACATAATCTATATATGGGTTCCAAGGTTTATAAATCTTATAAAGCCATTGAGACTCATGTCCTATAATTATAAGGTAATATATCAATGCTAGTGCAAATATGATTAGGATTGGTTTTATATAGTTTTGACCAAAATTAGACATTTTTTCATTTATCCAAAAAATAAACTTCTCTTGCCTATTACCTTTTAATGGCTCCAATGAAATATCTTCTTTATGTTTTTTCATTTCCATCGCATAAAAGTTATTCGCTTCAATATGATTACCTTGCTTATCATTTACAAACTTTAACTGTCGGAAAATATCTTTTGTTGCATTTATCTCATTAATATTCCCCCCCATTCAATAGAATTTAAATGTGCATCAATAAATGTAGTTCTTACAATTCTTTTATTGGCTAATTCAATATTTACATCGTTAAAATATACATTCTTAAAGTCACAATCCTCGCATGTGAATGCTTGTAATACTTTGATATCGTAGAATCGTGTCTTTTTAGTATTAGAAAAGTTTTCTTCAAGCATTAAGTGGTCTGTATGTATATTTTTAAAAATAATATTTGTATCTGTAGCATAAGTATTTTTTTCTAAAGATAATCCAAATATTAATATATCTACTATTTCAATTATCTTATAAATAATATTTTCAACAAGCATTATTTGACTAATGTTCAAATCACTAAGTTTTAATTCACCTATCTTACAATTACTAATTCTTATAGAACTATTACTATCTAATATATGCCAAACTTCTAATTTATCAACTGAGCAATATACAACTTTATGGATTAATGGTTCTTCATGCATAGTTTCTATAGCCATTATTTCAATATGTTTTACATCTTCTTCGGTAGATATCGCAAACGGTGCATTAAACTTTAAATTACGTAATCCAAGATATTTAACTTTACTCAATGATAAACGCAATTCACCATAAAATGAAGATTCAACAAACGATATAACAGGGTTTTCGAAATTTTCTGATTCAAATATAAATTGATCAACAAAAACACAATTTCGAAATTTTATTTCATCTAAGTTGCGTATATCATCCTCAAAATCCACCATTCTTGTATTATAATATGGTAATATAAACCCTCTAGTGTCTACATTTTTTTTTGATACTTGCCCAACAAACTCTTTCCAGAACAATTCAACTTGTTGCGTGTATTTAGCATATTTATCATGTGGATCACCTGTAAGACCATTCTTAAGAGGATCAATAATCCAACCATTTTCTAAAGTTTTTTCACAATGAAAAATACATTTATTCTCTTGCTTAAAAACTTCAAGATCACAATCTTTATAACTACATTCTTTGATAATTACTCCTTTCATTCTTTGAATGTTTTAAGTTTATTTAAAAGTTTAATCATACCTATACTATTCTAATCCTAATTCATCTAATGCTTCAAGACTACTCAACAATGGAATATCATGACTAACAAATCCCTTATCATTCGTGACAATATAATCACATCTTTCTTTTCTGGCCATTACATACTGAATAGTATCTTCTAGATCACTAAACTTCTCATTTCTTTCCATGAGATAAATAGCTTCATCTATCTCATCATTTCCAAATTCCATCACTTTCATGACTTTGTTTAAGATTTTCAATTTTTCTAATATGCTCTTATTGTCAAACTCTCTTCTTAAGACATAATAAATTGTTGTAAACAGATCACAGCTCGTATACAGCTCATATTTATCTAAATTATTTATAAAACAACCATATAGTCTGCCACTGTCTTCTGAAAATGGACGGTTTTGATAACTTATATCTATCAAAATATTGGCATCCAAAAAAATCTTAATCATATCTACTAGCCTTAATTTCCTGAATATCCGGTACGGAACCTTTCGCAAAACCTATAAAAGTCAATGCATCTTTTATAAACTTTTTCTCTTCTCTTTTCTTCACATATTCTGCAATAGCCTCTGCAACAATATGGCTTTTCTTCTGATGCGTCTCTTTTGCATATGCTTTTAGCTCATCAACTATTTCAACAGGCAATGAATACAATTCTTTTTTATATTTACTATGTGTTGTCATCATATATTCCTTATATACTATTTATATAATAGTATATACTTTATTTTCTATAATGTCAAATTTTAAAAATCTCTAAATATTATTGCGATATAACATTTATCGAATCGGTTGCCAACGATACTCAGGGTCTATCACTTTGATAAACGGAACCCTCTCCGCCGTATGACAAGCATTACAACTTTGTTTCACCTGACTGTACTCTTGTAAAATGAGCTTTTCATCCTTTTTAGCTAATGCTGTTTTCATCGTTTTGTACTGTGTATTTAAAAACATAACTTCACTGTTTGTTTTACGTTTAGGTCGTCTATGTGTACCGTTAGTAATGGCTTTCTTGATCTTATCCCACTGGTAATTTGCCAGATCATAATTTTTATCTTTGATGGCAAAATAAAAACTGTTAAAACGATATCCCACTTCTACCATCGCCAGATCAAAACCTCTGAACTGTTTCTGAATGGCTTTAAACTTTTGGGTATCTGTCTTTGTTTCCAAAAGCCAATTGGATGTAGTGGAGTAATTGTTTTGGGCTAACAACTGGCTAAAGGAGAGTAGTAAAAGGAGAAATATTATTTTCATTATTATCCTATTTCTTAAAAAGTGTGCCACCTAAATGTACCTTGTCAACTAAAAAGCTCTTCACATCACTCAAATCAAATCCACTCGCCAAAAACATCTCTTTACCATGATTCATAAGAAAATCTGCAGATTGTAACTTCGTCACAATACCACCTGTGGCAAATTCATTGTTAGGTGTGTGTTCTGCACTAAGCTCTTCTTCCAAGATAGTAGTCACTACAGCTCTTCTTTTTGCATCATCATACCTATTTGGATCTTTATCGTAAAATGCATCTATATCTGAAAGAATAACTAGAAGTTCTGCATCAAAATAGTGTGCTACATGTGCGGAGAGTCTGTCATTGTCACCAAAAACCAACTCCTCTATACTTACTG
>JAYEOF010000257.1:1534-4071 GCA_034722695.1 Campylobacterota bacterium | reverse complement strand
ATACGTTTACATGCTGCTTTAGCTGTAGCAAGCACGTATTGAAAATTAATGATATCTTGAGTAGGAGAGACCATCACCCAAAGATATGAGAAGATCGCAAGCATTAATCCCACACTCAGATCACTATAGGCAACAGCCAAAATACTCACTGCTCTAAACACTTCATAGCCTGCCAGAAAGATCAGGTAGGAGAACTTGATGGCTGCATCACTTTTATAGCCATAATTAACGGAGTGTTCTTTGAGCTCTTTTGCTTTGGTTTCACTCTGCTTAAAGAAATACTCTTCTTTATTTGCTGCACGTATCTGATGAAAAAGTTCAAGGGTTTCAGTCAAAGAAGATTGGAAAAGCTCAATTGCTTTGTTCTCCTCTTTTTTCAGGTTACCGATATTACGAGACAATTTCACAGTAAAAAGTACCACTATAGGATTGGTGATGAGGATAAAGAGTGCCAGCTGCCAGTGTATCCAAAGCAGCACCACAGCAGAGAAGAGCATTACCAATACAGCAACGATGAGTTTTGAGATCGTCGAACTTACAAAACTATCGATGGTTTCTACATCTGTAACAAGCTTGGAGGTCACTGCTCCTACACGCATCATCTCATACTCTTTAAGTGAAACTCTTTTAAGATGACGGAGTAAAGACTCTCTCATTTTAAAAGTAATATTTTTTGATATGGAAACAAAGATCTTGGTTTGAAGTATCGACAGTAGCGTGCTTAAAACACGCAGGATCAAGATAACTGCCAAAATACCAAGTACATACCCTTTCGTATCTGTTGTAAAGATATGTTCAGATATCCAAGAGATAAAATGATGATCTTTGCCTAAAAGTAATTCATCTACGATCAGTGGAATAAAGAGTGGAATGAGTACTACAAGAAGCGTAGCAATGATCGCAATAATATTCCCAAGGATCAACGCTTTTTTATACTGTAGTAACTGTTGGACAATGCCTTTGATACTACAGCTTGGTTTTAGCATTAGAGAGAATCTACTATATCAAGTATCTGAGTTAAGTCTTTTTCATCCACAGAATGTGTTGCAGCCTCTTTAAGCACTGGCTTCGCACAAAATGCTACACGGGTATCTGCATGGGAAAACATACTAAGATCGTTTGCTCCGTCCCCTACTACAAGTGTATCTGCTCGAGAGACACCCAGCAACCCTTGCATACGTACTATCATATCACCTTTAGCGTCTGAGTACATCATCTCTCCACCCACTTGACCAGTAAGGATACCGTTCTCAGAGTGTAAAAAGTTTGAAAAGTCTGCATCTATCCCAAGTCTGTCACATGCCGGTTTTGTCGCATTTCTAAAACCACCGGAAAAACAGACAACCGTATAGCCTCTCTCTTTAAGTCCTGTTACAACTTCTTGTGCGCCAGGCATCATCGGAAGGTCAGCACAGATAGCATCTACTTTTTCTTTCTCTAACCCTTCGATCAGCGCTACTCTTGCAACAAGTGACTTAAAGAAATCCAATTCCCCTGCCATAGCTCTCTCCGTGATCGATGCAACCGCCTCTTCAAGTCCAAGGGGTGCAGCCAAAAAGTCAATGGTCTCACCATCCATCAATGTTGAATCAAAATCAAATACAGCTAATTTAGACATAGTTTTTCCTATTAATATTTGTTAATATATTATGCACATACTATAGCTAATAGCCTTCTATGCATTATTTAGATAGAATTATAACTAATTAATCTATAAAGAGTATATTCATGTTTGAAAAATTTTGCGACATCCTTTGCCTTGAGAAAAGATTTATAACTGTTGAGATAAACCCTCCACATGGAGCATCCATAGATGGTATTATAGAAGATATCAAAAAACATAACTTACAAGACAAGGTTACAGGCTTCTCTTGCACAGATAATCCTTTAGCAAAATTAAAGATGTCAGGCGTTCTCTCTGCTATAAAAGTACAACAGACTTTTGGTAAACCAGTTATAGCCACTATGAGTATGAGAGACAAAAATAAGCTCTCTTTACAGTCTACCCTGCTTGGAGCCAATGACTTTGATCTACGTTGTATTTTGGCACTTACCGGTGATCCTGCCAAGTTTTCAGATCAACCAGATGTCAAGGGTGTACTAGAGCGTGATTCTACCTTACTTTTAAGCATCATTCACCATTTAAATAAGGGAGTGGACTACTCTAACAAAGCACTAACCCCTGCTCCAAAACCCATCTACCCTTTTGCGGTAAGCAATGCCACAGCAAAAGACATGAACTCTCTTAAAAAACGTATGGTTAAAAAACTCAACTACGGAGCACGTGCCATCATCACACAACCCGTGTATGACTTAGAAAATGCAAAAGAACTCTTAGCACTTTTTGAAGAAGCCAAAGAGATCAGCATAAGAGACACAGCAAAAGAGGCCCACCTCGTACTAGGTCAGTTCCCTATAGTCAGAGCCAGAACTGCCAACTTCATAGATGACAAAGTCCCTGGTATCTCAGTACCTAAAGAGATCATAGATGAGATGAACCTTGCAGCCATGGATGGGGAAGATAAACAACAAGAAGT
>JAYEOF010000257.1:0-1434 GCA_034722695.1 Campylobacterota bacterium | reverse complement strand
GTTACCGCTTTTCTTGAAAGTTCCATTGCTTCCCATACATCCAAACCTTTATCTGCTATGAGTGGAAGCGCAAAAACATACGCAATACTCAAATATATTCCAGGGAGTATGAGAAGTAGAAAACCGATCAAAGTGAGGATATATATCAAGATACCTGCCAATGCCAGATGCCCTATCATATGATAATAATCAAACATAGACCTATAGTGTATGTTTTCACCACGTGAATGTTTAATAGCAAGCATCATGATCCCTACCATCAGAGGGATAAGTACCGGATAACTTAAAATACCCACTATTTGCTGATTGAGTATATTTGGGTTATCTACCGGTGAAGGGAATATAAGACTCAAAAGTATGTTTAATACTATGGCAATAGCCATATAGATCAAAAAAGCCAAAACAAAAGTCAGCTTTACACCCTCTATACGTGCAAAGCCCTCTTTTATCATCTCTATAATAGAAAAATCATAATCAGGTATGTTTTCTATGGTCATTTTGTTATTTTGCATGCTCTCTCCTTTTAATTTACGATTATTATAACCTAAAAATAACTATTTATACTCTCTTTATTATACTTCATTAAACATTTTCTGATATACTTCAAAAAAATAGGAGAATATATGTCTGAATTAAAAAAATTTCGTCTTATCAATAAAGTAGAGGGATATTCATTTATCATCTTGCTATTCATCGCGATGCCACTTAAATATAGCTTTGGATTCCCTATCGCTACCAAAATAATGGGAATGATACATGGTCTGCTTTTTATGATGTTTGTCTATCAACTGATAGAGTCTATGAGAGAAGTACCATTTAACAAAAAAGAGGCTTTCTATTACTTCATACTTTCATTGATACCATTTGGAAGTTTTTATACAGATAAACTTTGCAAGGTTAAAGAACTTCAACCTGCTACAGCGAAGTAAAAACTACTTTTCCATCCTCTACCTTAGCTACTTGCCCTTGACAGGCAAGTGACGGTAAAGAGATATACTTTCCAAATACTTTAGCTTGATGGAAGTGTCCTTCTATCACTATATCTGCATCTCTGTAATACTCCAATATCTCTTTTACCCTTTTTTCAAACCCTTGAAATGCATGACAAATATCTTTTTCTGAGAGTTTCTTCATACGATGATCTATAATCATTTTTTCAAAAGGCTTAAGCAGTGTAAGTGTTGTTTTATTTCGCAGTACTGCAGAGTAAAGATCATACCCAAAACCTGTAACATATTTATCACCATGAGAGATAGCTACATTTTTAGCATCCAATGTAAACATAATAGGCTGTACTTCTCTACTGTAAACATTTACATCCGGAAACAGTTCTTGAAGACAAAAATCATGGTTCCCTTCAAAGTAGTGTATCTCTAGTTTTTTTGAAAGTTTTTGAAGTAGTGTAATGGCTTCGTTGGAAAAAGTTTTTATGTA
>JAYEOF010000256.1:0-4098 GCA_034722695.1 Campylobacterota bacterium | reverse complement strand
TTGTGAATCTACCCAGTGATGATCATAAAGGGCGTATCATAGGCAAAGAGGGTCGGAACATCAAGACCCTCGAGATGCTTTTGGGAGTCGATATCATTGTAGATGAAACACCGGGAGTGATACTGGTTAGTAGTTTTAATCTTTATAGAAGAGCTATTGCTACACGTGTCATAGAGATACTTGTTGAAGATGGACGTATACACCCCGGGCGTATTGAAGAGGTGCATGAAAAAGTACAGGCAGAGTTTGAACAAAAGACTTATGAAGAGGGTGAGAATATCCTTATAGATCTAGGGCTTTTTCCTATGCATGAAGAGCTTGTAAAGCTGCTTGGACGTATGAAATACCGGGCAAGTTACGGACAAAATGCTTTGGCACATACTTTAGAAGTTGCAAGACTGGCAAAAGTGATGGCTGCAGAGATGGGTGGAGATGAGAAGCTTGCCCTGCGTGCAGGACTTCTGCATGATATAGGTAAGGCGCTTACACAAGATATGGGTGGTTCACATGTTGAGATAGGGGCAGAGATATGTCGCAGACACAATGAGCACCCAACGGTCATCAATGCTATTTATGCCCATCATGGTCATGCAGAACCGGATTCTGTAGAGTCTGCGGCTGTTTGTGCAGCAGATAAACTCTCTGCTGCCAGACCAGGAGCCAGACGAGAGGTGCTTGAGAGCTTTACGAAGCGAGTGAAAGAGGTGGAAGAGATCGCATTAAGTAAAAATGATGTGATTCAAGCTTATGCAATCAATGCAGGCAGAGAGATACGTGTTTTTGTCAATGCACAAAAGATGAGTGATAATGAAGCAGTACTTTTAAGTAAAGAGATTGCAAAAGAGATACAAAATAAGGTACAATACCCTGGCGAAATAAAAGTTAATGTGATCAGAGAGACACGATCAATACAATATGCAAAATAAAGGCAGTAGATAGATGAATAAATGTGATGAGATAAAAGCAAATGTAAGAATGGAAGAGAGGTATGCCGGAATTAGTCTTACCTTTAATAGTAGTCCTGAAGTAAGAACAGAGATCGAAACAGCGATCAAGAAGATCAAAAAACAGACAGGAATGACACCACAGTGTTTCGATAATTCTAAAGATAAGACAGAAGCATCTCAGGCAATTTATGTTGAATTCTCTGATGATGTTCAGCGGGATAGCGGAGCATTTTTTGAATTGTTGCTTAGAGAATTAAAGATCGATAAATGCGTTCATGATGTCGTTGAGAAATAAATAAAAAGAGAGAAGAAGTTATGTATAAGAAATTACTTATTGGATTATTAATGGTGTGTAGCGTGTCTTTGAATGCAGCCGAAACAAAGTCGCCAATTGTGGTACTTGAAACAAATGTGGGCAAGATCGAACTTAAGATGTATCCTAAGGCGGCACCTTTGGCTGTTGAAAATTTTGTAACGCATGTAAAAAACGGATATTATAATGGACATATCTTTCACAGAGTGATCAAAGGTTTTATGATACAGGGTGGAGATCCTACTGGTACAGGGACAGGTGGTACATCGATCTGGAAGAAAGAGTTTAAGAATGAGTATTCACCTAATCTTACTTTTGACAAACCCTTCTTATTGGCGATGGCAAACCACGGTCCCAATACAAACGGTAGTCAATTTTTCATTACAACAGTTCCTACACCACACCTCAATGGTGGATATACTATCTTTGGTGAAGTGATCAAAGGGCAAAAAGCAGTAAAGAAGATAGAGAATGTTACGACTGCTAGAGGTGACAGACCTATGTTTGATCAAAAGATCAAAAAAGCGTATATTAAATAGGACGCTTTTTGAACAAAGTCCAAAAAATGTCAAAAGTATTAAAGTGTGCATTTGAGCACCTTTTAAACTTTAGATTGTTGTCACTAGGACAACTTCAGCAGTTGGCTCATACGACTAGTCGTATTGAAGGTACGGTATGAATTTAGATATTTTAAGAGAAGAACGCCAGAAATGGCTTACATGGAAAAATATCAGACCCTATCAGGAAGCTATAAAAGCTTTACCGGAATACTCACATGTTCAAGTTAAGCTTGGCGACAGGGTAGCAATAGAGATAGATGATCTCTCAGATGATGAAGCGGAACAGATAAAGCAGACAGCTCTGCTTATGAAGCCTTGGCGTAAAGGTCCTTTCCAGATCAATGCGCTTTTCATTGATTCAGAGTGGCAGAGCCAGATCAAATACAATTTACTTGAACCCCACTTTAACCTGAAAGATAAGATCGTAGGTGATGTAGGGTGTAATAACGGTTATTATCTCTTCCGTATGCTTTCGCAGGAACCTAAAAAACTTATAGGGTTTGATCCCTCAGCTATTTACTACTCTCAGTTTCAGTTTTTAAACCATTTTGTGAAGTCAGACATTGTCTATGAACTTTTGGGTGTAGAGCATGTAGAGTTTTATGAGCATCAGTTTGATACGCTCTTTTGTCTGGGTGTACTCTATCACAGATCTGACCCCGTTGCAATGTTGAAATCACTTTTTAAGGGACTTAACAAAGGGGGAGAACTCATACTTGATACTTTTATGATAGATGGGGAAGAGGAGATGTGTCTTACTCCTAAAGACCGCTACTCTAAAATTCCAAATATTTACTTTGTTCCTACGGTCAATGCACTGAAGAACTGGTGCCATAGAGCAGGGTTTGAAACAGTTGAAGTACTGGAAACAATGAAAACTGAACTAAATGAACAAAGAAAAACAGAGTGGATAGACACCCAAAGTCTTGAAGACTTCTTAGACCCTAATGATCCTACAAAGACTGTAGAAGGCTATCAAGCACCTAAAAGAGTTTATATAAAAGCCATTAAATAATAAAATGTAAGATCAATAAATGAGTAGTATTTATCCTGTCTGACATTTTTTTGACATTTTTTTAATATACTTTCGTAGAATAAAGTATACAAAGTAAATATTGGTTTTATTTTTAAATAAGGTACATTTTGCTATAAATACGTTAATAAAAGAGAAAAGTAGGAAAAACTTAAGTTTTTGTTTAAGTTTTGTTTACTTTTTGAGTAGATTGGATAATAGAAAGAAAATGAGAATATTAACGGTGGGTTTCAGCGACGAATATGTGAAGGAACTTGAAAAAGAATTAGACAAATACTTTATTTGCATTGTTGACAATGCAAAAGATCTGTATGATGCAACAAATTTTACAGACTTTAGACACTATGAACTTGTGATCATTGTAGATGAGGGTGTAAAGTTTTCACTTGAACGTTATGTAAATGAAGTGAAAAAGAAAAAGAGTGAAACGAAGATCATGATCTTGACGGAAGATTATCGTCAGCAATCAGGATTTTTCTCTCTAGGAGTAGATGATGTCATCTATAATCATTGTGATGCCCCGGATCTCATTGCAGCTAGAGTTCTGGCAAATATGAGACATCTTTTTGGTACACAAGTCAATATCGATAAACTTGTCATAGATATTGCAAACAAAAAGATAGAGTATGATGAAAAGATCGTTTCGCTTAATGGTAAAACATTTGACATCTTGGCATATCTTGCACTTCGTAAGCAGAGGGTTTTCTCAAAAGATGAGATCATTAATGCACTTTGGGAAGAGCCGGAATATGTGAGTGATAATACGGTTGAGGTTGCGATAAACCAAATACGTAAACGTTTGAAGAGTATTCTTGGGTTTCAGGTGATTCATACTGTTCGTAGACGTGGGTATAAATTCTCTTACTAAATCTTTCCCTTGTTCCCATCGTCCCGATGGGAATATATATTTCAATATAATCTTCTGATTTAATTATATTTCCTCTCCTTTTAACTGTGGTATTGTTCCTCTCTTCATTTTTTTAGAAAAAATTTACGCCCAAAGGAAGTGCCCTTGGGGTACAAAAAATCGTCATTCCTCTCGAATCGCTTTGCTTTCAAGGTCGTTCGTCACTCATTTTTTTCGCGTAGGGTGGGTTTACCCACCTTTTGTAACCTTGATCTCTCTATGAATATTCGGTTTTACTCTGGCGGTGGATAAATCCACCCTACGTATATTTCTTTTTTGCTATAATCTTTAAAAATTACAGGATTATCTATGCAACTCAACACCCACCTAAACATCAA
>JAYEOF010000255.1:0-4103 GCA_034722695.1 Campylobacterota bacterium | reverse complement strand
ACTGATCTCACATTGCTTAGCATTTTCCACAGTGATACCGGCATCAAGTTGATGATGCAAACTCCCACTGTTTGTTACTCTAATATTCTTAAGAGTAACATAAGAGCTTTTTATAGCAATAACCGTACCTGTACCTTCACCATCAATGATCACACCATCCTCTTTACCTATAATGGTTAGAGGTTTATTGATAATTATACTGCCTTTATAGACACCTGCAGGTAATTTTAAAATAGCTCCCTCAGGAGCACTGTCTATAGCTTTTTGCAAGGCATTAGCATGTAGAAAAGTAAACAGTGACAAGAAAAAAATGATAGATATTCTAATCAAACTTCAACCTTTTGTAGGTCGGGGTGTCCTCACCCCGACACTTTAATATGCATATGCAGCAATCGTCGGGGTGAGGACACCCCGACCTACGATTATTAAACTGTCTCTCTCAAAGCCTTCTGCTTCGCAAAGAAAGCAAGCAAGCTCAATATACTGATCGCAATGATCAGGTAAAACCCAATTGTCGGGTAGGAGTGTGTGACAAACTGTGCGATCTTCCCATCTCCAAATACTGTCGGCATGAACGGTTTGATCTTGAAGGCACCCCAGTCATGCAGGTTGTGTCCAAACCAGTAAAGCCAGTAGGAGTAGTCTGCGATAAATAGTATCGGCAGTGAAACCGGGATCAACATTATATAAGAGAATATCTTGGCATTATATGCTATAAAGTAGATCATCCCCAATGTAAGCAGTAACAGCGCATAGATACCTATGTTTCGCTCAAGATGACCTCCTACCCACATCGGATCCATACCCACGTAGTGGTTAATGGTATTCATTTCATGTATCTCACCGCTATAACCATCAAAATGGAAAAAAACAGGGATCCCTTGAGGAAATGCCTCTTTTGGATAGTTGGGTGCTTCAAGAGAAACAGCCCATATAGGCATAGAAGCCACACCTATCTCAGAAGCACTCTTTATCATAGCATCTAGATTATTGTGTGACTCTTTAGGCGTAGCAATACTTTTGTATCTTCCTTTATTATAGAGGTTCCAAACTGATTTATTCAGCGAAGAGATCTCCTCAATTTTTCCTTCATTTATTTTATTGAGTGTGCCATGAAAACCGATCATAGGCAATGTAAATGCCAGTGTCATAATGATAAGTGCCAAAGCGGCGAAAATCCTTGCTTTTATAAAACTTGGATGCATATATTCTCCTTTGTGGAATAAACTGTAATCATTATAACTAAAGAGTGTATAAAAAAAATTGAGATAAATCAATAAAGAATCTTATATTATGGAGGATAATAGGCAACTATTATAAATTAGAAAGATTACTATAAATTATAGTGAAGATAGGGCGCATATACCAAAGGGTGTTGAACCCTTTGGTACTGTTTTCTAGAAGAGGTTGGCGTTTTCGTCAATCCATTTAAAGTATTCAATAATATCTTTAGTCTCTTCTTTACTCATATGCTGGTTAGGCATTTTAAGATTAAAGTAATCGATCATACCTTTCACATATGGGTCTTCAAATTTGTGTTCAGGGTTCAAGATAAACTCAGAAACCCATTTCTCACCATTTTCATGTCTTTGTAGTACACCTGTCAAGTCTGGACCTGAAGATACTTTACCTACAACGTGACAACCAGAACATCCACCTTCATCAAAGGCTCTTTGACCTCTTTCAGCAGCAGTAGACTGTTTTGTAGCAACAAGTCTTACCAGAGCATCTTTTGCTCTAATTCCAACATCTGCTGTCTTAACCATAAGCTGCCAGATCATATTTTCAAAAAGGATCGCTTTGTCCATATCGCCAGCTGCTACTGCTTCATCAGAAAGTTTTTTCTGTGCTTCAATTTGACCATATTGTGCAAATGCATCATCTACGAGATCAGCTACAACTTTGTGCTCACCAAATTTATTGTCTTTCAAGAACTTCACTACCGACTGGATAACTGCGTCAGTTGCTGTATTTACAGCTACTGTTTTGTCATACTCAGCTTTTAACTCTTCCGGAGTCATTGTTTTCATTTTAAGTCTTTGTGCAGACACATACTTTTTGTTCGGGTCTTTAACCATAAGGTAACCCATCATCTCCAAGTGAAGTGCAGAACAGAACTCTGTACAGTAGTAAGGGAATACACCCTCAATATCAGCCGTAAACTTAATACTCGCCGTTTCTCCTGGCTCTAAAGAAGCATGTACATTATAATGATCCACTGTAAATCCGTGAGTCTCATCTTGTGCTCTTTCGAGATTTGTTAAGTACATAGTTACTTCATCACCTTTATTTACAGTGATTCTTTCAGGGTTAATGTGAGAACGTACCATTGTTGCATAAATGCTAACTTTGTTTCCTTCTCTTACGATTCTCTCTTGACCTGCAAGTGTTTTACCAACATGAATCTTACCTGTTCTTGCGTTCGTACCCATTGGATATCTTACTGCTGGATGAAGTTTTTCAACTCTAATTGCTACCGCTTGGTGAGGTTCACCTAGTGGTAGAGGCATATCATAAAGAAGATCCATTGTTTTACCACGTACATCGATCAACTGGTGATTTTGCGGGTGTAATGGTCCAACATTTTGGAATCTATCGATCGCCAATTTGTTCAATGAAATAATATACTTACCTTGAGGGTCAGCTGATTTACCTTCCATACCACAAAGGTGTCCAACGTTATAGTGAACATTCTCTTTATCGAGTACTTTCAGCGTTTTATAGTTCCATTTTACAATCTGAGAATCAACATAAAGTGAAGTATAAATCTCACCATCTACGTTAGAGTACTGGTTATGCAAAGGCCCGAGACCCAACTCAACCTGACCATGCAGAGACTCTTTCATATCAAGAATAGGTATACCATAAGGATCTTTCCCTACATACTTCTTATCATCGATAAGCTTTTTGATCTTACTCCATAAATAAACAGAAGCATGCGTATCCAGCTTACCACAAACTGTGATATATTCACCATCTGGAGAAACATCAACACCGTGAGGTGATTTTGGCTCAGGGATGAGGAATAGTGCATCATTTGCAATAGATACTTCCATAGGAATAACTCTATGTCCATTAATCACTTTTACATTTTTAGGATCTTCGGCAAGTTTAGCCAACTTTTCCCAGTTATATACATGTAAAAAGTCAGTATCAAATCTACTCATACCAGCTTCATTTGGTGGCATACCAACTTCGATACCCCCTGTATACATTTCAGCATTAAATGAGTTAGTGAAACCCCAACCATGTGATACACCTTTACCTGCATCAGAAAGATCTTGCATATATGGAGGCATCTCAATTGTAAAAGAATCTTTTTCAGCAATTTTACCAGTTTTCATATCAAATTTCCACATAGTCGCACCACCACGGTACGTCTCTTTGTAGTCTTCGATCGGGTGATAGTTGTTATCAAATGGAGCAGCATATTGTGCAGCTTCAATGATATACTCAGAGTTTTGTGTAAAGAACGCTCCACCATGTGCTGATTTAAACACTGGGTTCACAACAATTTGTTGTGTTTCAAAATCGTGTAAACTAATAATGGCAATTCTTGGATTGGCTTTATCATTGATCGCTAACCATTTACCATCATATTTTCCATCAACTTCTGAAAGTGCAGGGTGATGCGTATCTCCCCAATTGATCTCACGACCACGGATATTACCTTGTCTTAAAACCTTTTTACTCTCTTCGTCAAATCCATACCCTTGCCAAGGTTCAGGTGTAAATACAGCGATATACTTTAATATCTTCATCGATGGAACACCATAAACCAATACCTGTCCACTCTGTCCACCAGAACTAAATACCAAGAACTCATCTCTACCACCAGATGGCAGATATGTTTTTGCTGCACGGATCACATCATTTTCCGTTAAGCCTCTTTCTTTCATTACTTTTTCCAAAGCCCCTTCACCAAAAGCTGTTGAAGCAGCTATTGCAGAGCCCAGAATAAGAGATGAAAGTTTATTTAACTTGTAATTCATTTTCTCTCCTCCTAATTTTTGATCCGATTTAAGGAAAAATTTTTACCTTAAATCAACACTCGTTTAATGTCAAAATAATAATTTAAACTTATCATTATCATCAAACACTCC
>JAYEOF010000254.1:0-4126 GCA_034722695.1 Campylobacterota bacterium | reverse complement strand
TGTTGTAGGGTGGATTTATCCACCTTTGATATCATCTGAGTTTAAATGATTGGTGGGTAAACCCACCCTACGCGTTTATAGACTTCTTTTTACTTGATCTATCCAAAATGGAATGACTCTTTGCTCAGCTTTAAGTGTTGTACTCAATCCATGCCCGGGGTAGAGCGTATAGTCACCCTCTATCTCCATCGCTTTTTCTAAACTTTTTACCATATCTTCTCCGCTTGATGAGGGGAAGTCCCATCTACCTATGGATTGTTGGAAGAGGAAGTCTCCAGAGAACCATACATCACCTATCTCGATGATGGAGTTTCCCGGAGTGTGCCCGGGGAAGTGACGGTATTTTATTTTAACACCTTCCAAGATAAGCTCTTCATCACCTACTACTTCATAGTCAGGTGTACTTTTGGGTGTACCTTGTCCAAGAGGGTCATCTGTAAGCATGAAAACATCGCCTTTGGGACAGTATAGTGGAAGTTTTAGCTTCTCCTTTATCCCTGCATTGGACCATACATGATCAAAGTGTCCGTGGGTATTTAAAATGGCTACCGGGTTGCTAATATTATTTAAAACCCATTGGGTAGCATCTACTCCGGGGTCAATGATAAAGTCTTTTCCATCCACTGTAGCAATATAACAGTTTGTTTGGTAGGGTCCCATAGGTTGGATTTTAATCTGCATGGGTTATAATTCTCCTATGAATATATTTAAAGTATTAGAAACAGCCATTTTGAGTGACGATATCGATATCAAAGAGAAATTGACTGTTCAATGTTTGGAGTATTGTAACCAAAATCAGGTTAGTTGTGCAGATGATTTCAGACCAATAGTATTTGAAAAACCCTCTTATGCTTCAAAGTGTCACATCGTAGATCCTCGAGAACTACCAGCCAGAAAAGATTTTGATAATCCAGAAGGCTTGGCTACGTTGGTACATGCAATAGCACACATAGAATATTCTGCCATCGATCTGGCACTGGATGCAGTATATCGTTTCCCTGAGATGCCCCTCGAGTATAAGAGAGATTGGTTAGTTGTCGCAGAAGATGAAATACGCCATTATAAGATGCTTAAAGCGCTTCTTGATGACCTGGGGTATGCCTATGGTGATTTTCCTGTGCATTGCGGGCTTTTTGATGCAGCAGAGCATACAGCAGACTCTATACTGGACAGGATGGCAATTATTCCACGCTATTATGAGGCATCAGGGTTGGATGTAAATCCTCAAATTATTAAAAAGTTGGATAATAAACGTAAAAATCCTTTAGTGAAAAAACTTATCGATACACTTAATATTATTTACGATGAAGAGATAGACCATGTATATAAAGGGGATAAGTGGTTCAAGTATCTTTGTGAGAAAGAGGGGCTTGATGAGTCTGTCTATTTTGAGATACTTGAACGTTATAAACTTCTCACAAAGCACAGACCTCATATTAATGTAGAGGCAAGAAAAGAGGCTGGCTTCACCTGTAGTGAGATTAAAAAACTGGGTGCAAAAGAGTGTCATGAATAATTTTTTTGAAGAGATGTTCTTTAATCCAAAATGGTATCAATATTTTATAATATTATTTTTACTGCCTCTTTCGCTTATTTATGGAACTTATATGTATATACGCAGAGCGTTAAGCAGACAGGTAGATTTTGGTATACCCATTGTCTCAGTGGGAAACCTCATTGTAGGGGGGAGTGGCAAGACCCCGTTTGTGATAGCTTTGGCTTCCCGTTATGAAGATATCTGTATTATTTCCCGGGGTTATGGTAGACAGAGTAGCGGTTTGATTGAAGTAAGCCAAAAAGGGAACATAGTTGCGACTGTAGCGCAGAGTGGTGATGAAGCAATGCTTATGGCTCTCTCTTTACCTTATGCTTCTGTTACAGTAAGTGAAGATAGACATAAAGCTATAGCTTTGGCAAAAGAGCAGGGAGCAAAGATCATTATCTTGGATGATGGATTCAATCGTGTTGATATTAAAAAATTTGAAATACTCTTGGAACCTAAGATCATTAAAAATCATCTCCCTTTTCCCGCTGGCGCATTCAGAGAATTTTATATGAGTAATCGATACGCAGATATAGTGGCTAAAGAAGAAGAGGACTTTTTAAGAGAAGTCAGTTTTGAAGATCTTAGAGAACGAATGGTACTGGTTACGGCTATCTCAAATCCGGTGCGATTAGATAAATATCTGCCTGAAGGTGTGGTCGAAAAGGTTTATTTGGAAGACCATGCCTATTTTGATGAGCAAAGTTTGAAAAATATTTTAGAAGAAAACAGTGCCGGCTCTGTACTTTGTACCTCGAAAGATAGAGTAAAGATGCAAGACTTTAAGTTACCTATCTCTGAAATGAAGTTAAAATTAGAGATCAAAAATGAAATTTTTATAAAAATAGAAGATTATATAGAAGGATATCGTAGTGAAAAGTAATATAGAAGTGGTAAAGACGCTCCTTGATGCCTTGCCATTTATCAAAAAATTTGCAAATGAAAAAATTGTTATAAAGTATGGTGGTGCTGCACAAACAAGTTCTGAACTCAAAGAGCAATTTGCACAAGATATCGTTTTATTGCACCTTGTGGGGATGAAACCTATCATTGTGCATGGAGGGGGAAAAAGTATTACAAACCTTTTGGCTGATCTAGGGGTAGATACGAAGTTTGTAGATGGACAGAGAGTGACTACGAAAGAGGTGATGCGTATCGCTGAGATGGTACTCTCAGGAGAGATCAACAAAGAGATAGTCTCCTTGCTTGATAATCATGGCACAAAAGCCATAGGTATCTCAGGGAAAGATGGCGGATTTTTAAAGGGTATTCCCAAAGACTTTGAAAACTTTGGTTATACAGGGATGATAGAACATGTCAATCCGGAGATCGTAGATAATATTATTGAAGATGGTGCAGTGCCTGTTATCGCACCTATTGCAGGAAGCAGCACTATTGGGCACCCGGGTTTTAATATCAATGCCGATCTTGCGGCAAGCAAGATAGCCGTAGCACTTGAAGCACGAAAAGTACTCTTCTTGACGGATACACCAGGTGTTCTCAACAAAGATATGAAGCTTATCACCAATCTAAGCATAGAAAAAACTGAAGCATTGAAAGTGGATGGTACGATACAGGGAGGTATGGTACCTAAAGTGGATGCATGTATAGAAGCCTTAAGAGGCGGGGTGAAAAAAGCACATATCATTGATGGACGTGTGGAGCATTCACTACTTCTTGAAATATTGACCAGTTCTGGTGTGGGAACTTGTATCGAATTGTAAAATTATTTCTATTTTAATGGTGTAGTTTGTAACTGCACCAACTTCTTTTTCTTTTTCTCCTTCTTTTTTTATATAAAACAATTATTCTATAGTATAATAAAATATAATTATTTAAGGATGAGAAGATGATAAAAATATTTTATATTGTATTGGGTGTATTGCTTTTAAATGTATCTGTAACTGCGAAAGAAGCTGTAAAAACAGTAAAGACGAAAGAAGCCTATCATGCAGTATGGCAAAAACTGTATGGTGGTGATGACGATGATATCGCTTATGATATTGTAGCACTTGAAGATGGAGATAGCGCCATAGTAGGTACTTGTAAGTCATATAATGCTCAACGTACAGATATTTGCGTAACACGAATGACTGCCAAAGGTGATATGAAGTGGCGTTTATGGATAGGGGGAAAGAAGAAAGATGAAGGAAAAGCCATTTCACGTGCTGCGGATGGAAGTATTTTAGTGCTGGGTAGTTCCAAGTCTTTTAGTGAAAATTATGACTATGATCTTTTGGCAGCAAAAGTATCACTTGATGGTAAGTTGGTTTGGCAGCAAAACCTTGGTGGAAAACGTGATGAGTTTGCAGGGGGTATTGCAGGTACAAATGATGGTGGAGCTTTGATCGTAGGTGACAGTGAATCTTATGGTGATGGTGATAAAGATATCTATATTGCAAAACTGGATAAAAATGGAAAAGTGGTCACTGAACATACGATAGGCGGAAAGAAAGCTGATAGTGCCAAGTCTCTGACTAGAACAAGAGACGGCAATTTTGTAATGGTGGGATACCGTGAAATAGAAAGAGCCGGTAATGCAGATTTCTTTGTGATGAAGCTGGATGAGAATGGTAAAAAGAT
>JAYEOF010000253.1:0-4162 GCA_034722695.1 Campylobacterota bacterium | reverse complement strand
CATCTTGTACCGATGTCAGAGTATGAGGGGCTACAGAGCAAACTTAAAGCAGAACATCCAAAAGCAAACCATGTAGTTTATGCGTTAAGATACCTTAATGAATTTGATCAGATAGTTGAAAACTCTTCGGATGACGGGGAACCTAAAGGCTGTGCCGGTGTTCCTGCATTAAATGTTCTTCGGGGTAAAGAGATGATTAACTGTGCTGTACTTATAGTACGTTATTTTGGAGGTATTAAGCTTGGCACCGGAGGTATGGCTAGAGCTTATGCTTTGGCTGTGAAAAATGTATTGAAAGAGGCTAAGTTGATTCCTTATGAAAAAGAGATGAAGTATAGTTTTGAAACCAGTTACTCTGATGTGGATAAAACATTGTATAAGTTAAAACAGTTGGGAATTTTGAATTATGATCGTAAGTTTGGCATTGATGGTGTGGATTGGGATATTGTAGGTAGTGAAGAGAAAATAGACAGGTTTAAAAACGCGTAGGGTGGATTTATCCACCACATATAACAAAAGGTGGGTGAACCCACCCTACGCGACACAAAGTTTACTTTACAGTGCTTCCTCGTCCTCTTCATCTGTTCTGATACGTATAGTTTTGGAAATATCGGATACAAAGATCTTACCATCACCAATTTTTCCTGTTTTTGCTGCTTGAGTGATAGCTTCTATGGCTTTATTGGCATACTCATCGTCACTTACAACTATCTCGATTTTTACTTTGGGAATGAACTCTACAACATACTCAGCCCCTCTATAAAGTTCAGAGTGCCCCTGCTGTCTTCCGTACCCTTTGACTTCCGAGATGGTCATACCTTCGATACCTGCTTCTACCAATGCTTCTTTTACATCATCTAATTTAAATGGTTTAATGATCGCTTCTATTTTTTTCATAAATTATTTCCTTGTATTAATGTTTTATATACTACGTTTAAATTCTGGATACGCTTCGATACCACACTCTGTAACATCAATTCCCGTAAACTGCTCTTCATCTTCTGCGCGAAGTACAAAAATCTTGTTAATAGCGTATATTGTGATCCAAGCGAGTGGAAAGACAATAATACCTACAACGATTATACCTTTTAATTGTGACCAAATGCTTACATCGGCTACAAAAATACCCACTGCAAGTGTTCCCCAGATTCCATTGACCAGGTGAACAGAGAGGGCACCTACCGGATCATCCATTTTTAATTTATCAAATATCGGTACAAAGAGAACAACCAGTGCTCCCCCGATCGCACCAATTAAAATAGGTGTATAGATATCGTACTGATCAGGTCCTGCTGTTACGGCTACAAGCCCTCCAAGTGCACCATTGAGTATCATGGTGATATCGAACTTTTTGTAACGGAAATAAGTGAGTAGCCATCCAACAATGGCACCGGAAAGTCCGGCAGTATTGGTATTCATGATCGTAAGTGCAACTGCATCGGCATTCTCTTTACTTGAGATCGCACCTACAGAGCCACCATTAAATCCGAACCAACCGATCCATAAAAGGAAAGCTCCCAGTGTGACAAGTGGGATGTTAGAAGCAGGAATAACTTGAATAGCTCCATTTTTCTTAAAACGCCCGTGTCTTGGACCCATGATAAGGATCGCTGCAAGAAGTGCCCATCCTCCTGTGGAGTGGATTACAGTTGAACCTGCAAGGTCAGACATAGCAGAAATATCTAAAGCTGTTCCAGATAAAAAGTTAGCACCCCATGTGATATTGACAATGGTAGGATAGATAAAAGCACCTACTGCTACAGTAAAGAGTGCCAGAGGCAAGATACGAGAACGTTCACTAACCCCACCACTCATAATATTTACTACTTTACCGACAAAGGCCATTTGAAACATAAAAAATGCCCATTTGCTCATACCGTCTTGATGATCCCAGCTTCCAAAAGCATACTCATACCCTATGAGTAGAAAAGCCATAGAGGCTACTGCATAGATCATAACATTTACTGTAAGTACTGAGGTAACATTTTTAGTTCGTACCAATCCGGCTTCCAGCATGGCAAAACCCGGTACCATTAAGATGATGAGGGTCATGGCAAAGATAGCAAAGAACGTATCTATTACATAATTCATTTCCATATTTAACTCCTAATAAAATAATGTATTAGTGTATCTGTTATTGTGAAGTATTGAAAGAAATTCTTGCTGTAAAATTAAGCAAAAATAATTTATTTTTAAGAAAAGAGAGAGAAAGATTGATTAAAATTTAATCAGTGATGTATTGCACCAAGGAAGAACCTTGGGCAAAGGAGATTATAGTGCATCCGCGTCAGTTTCATCTGTTCTGATACGCAGTACTGAATCAATCGTACTGACAAAGATCTTACCATCACCGATCTTACCTGTTTTGGCAGCTTCGTTGATAGCTTTTACTGCGATATCCGCATACTCATCTGTACTTACAACAAGCTCGATCTTAACTTTAGGTATGAATTCTACAACATACTCAGCCCCTCTGTAAAGCTCTGAGTGTCCCTGTTGTCTTCCGTATCCTTTTACTTCAGATACAGTCATCCCTTCAATACCTGCTTCTACCAATGCTTCTTTTACATCTTCCAATTTAAATGGTTTGATAATTGCTTCAATTTTTTTCATATTTTTCCTTTATATGACTCTCGTTCCCATGCTCTGCCTGGGAATGTGCCCCGCAGGAAATGCCCTTGGGTGCATATGAGAGTTTGATGTGTTACTATAACTTTGCTTTCATATTATATTGCAATATGCATTCCCATCGAGGACGATGGGAACGAGAGTACAATGATTTTATCTTAAAGATTCATACCTTTTTCACCATGAACTGCTTCATCCAGACCTTTAAATTCAGTCTCCTCATCTACTCTTCCTCCACCTGTAAGGGCAGCAGCGATAAAGTAAACGATAGCTGTTACGATAGCAGAATAAACGATTGTTAAAAGAATCGCTTTGATCTGAGCTATAAGTTGCGCACCCATACTGTAATCATCTGCCATAAGGTATGGAGCGATGAAGATAGCTGTAGCGATACTACCCCATATACCTACAACACCGTGTATCCAGAATGCATCAAGAGAGTCATCTACTTTAAACATCTTTTTAAGTTTTGCTACTGCAATAAATCCTAAGATACCACCAACAAGACCGATGATAAGTGCACCACCAACTCCGGCAGAACCAGAGGCAGGTGTAATAGCAACAAGACCGGCAACTGCACCAGACGCACCACCGATAAGCGTTACTTTTTTGTATACGATCTGCTCAGCGATCAACCAACCGATAACACCAAGAGCTGCAGCAACATTAGTGATAAGGAATGCGTTACCTGCAACACCGTCAGCTGCTACTTCAGAACCGGCATTGAACCCGAACCAACCAAACCATAGTAAAGTTGCACCAAGTACAGAAAGCACTGGAGAGAAAGGTTTCATAGCTTCTGTACCATACCCTTTTCTTTTACCAAGAAGCATAGCCACTACAAAACCAGCTACACCGGCATTGATGTGTACAACTGTACCACCGGCAAAGTCCATTTCACCAAAGTTCAATGTTTCACCACCACCCCATGCCCAGTGTGTTATCGGTGCGTATACCGCCAAGATCCAAAGTGCAACAAAGATCGTAAATGTTGAGAATTTAACTCTTTCGATCATTGATCCAGATGCGATCGCAACTGCGATTGCAGCAAAAGTACCCTGGAATGCTACAAAAAGAAGCTCAGGGATCGTTCCCGTAAGTGACTTATCTGTAATACCATCCAACATGATCTTTCCTGTACCGAAGAAGTCTCCTGCACCAAATGCAATACTGTACCCGGCAATAACCCATACAAGTGTACCTACTGCAAACGCAATAAGACTCATCCCCATTGTGTTGAGTACGTTCTTGCTTCTTGTCATACCACCATAAAATAGTGCTAAACCTGCAGGTGTCATCAGCATTACAAATGCTGTGGCTACGAGCATCCATGCTGTATCACCTGAACTGAGTGTGTCTTCCGCCATTGCGGCTACTGGCAAGAGTATTGCCATGAGAGCTAAAAATTTTAACTTCATTTTATTCCTTTAAAATAATTTTACAAGGAAATAGTAACACGTATTAGAATTTTTTATACAGTATGATTGATTAATTTTTAATCATTATGGAGTTTACTAAATATTTTGGGTTATTG
>JAYEOF010000252.1:9546-16148 GCA_034722695.1 Campylobacterota bacterium | reverse complement strand
CTTAGCACTTAGCACTTAGCACTTAGCACTTAGCACTTAGCACTCTTATCTAAAAGTAGTTCCACCATCAACTACAAGTGTTTGACCTGTGATCCAGCTAGCTTCATCTGTACATAGAAAGTAAACAGAACCGGCAAGGTCTTCTGGACTTCCCATTCTGTTGACTGCTGAACGTTTGATCGTTTCAGCTTTTACCTCTTCGTAGTTTGTAAATGCTTTAAGTGCATCTGTATCGATAGGACCACCTGAAACAGCATTCACACGAATACCCATCTCTCCAAGCTCTACTGCTGCGTAACGGCTCATAGCTTCTACTGCTGCTTTATTTGTACCGTGACCTGCATAGTTATCGATGTAGATCAGGTTTCCTGTCGAAGAGAGTGTAACGATGGCGCCGCCACCCACTTTTTCCATACGTACAGCAGCTTCCTGTGAACCACGTACAAAGGCACCAACCGTTGCAGTATAGATGTTTTGTAAACCTTTTGCCGGTCTGAGTTTCATGAATTTACCATAACCACCTACAACAGGACGACCATAGATCATTGCATTTGAGACAAAGAAATCAACTCTGTCAAAATCTTCATCTATAGCTAAAAATAGAGGTTTGAACTCATCCAGTTCTAAAATATTAAGAGGATAGGCTTTTGCTTTAACACCATATTTTTCTCTTAGGTCAGCTGCAATCTCATCTGCAGCTTCTTTGTTAGAGTTGTATGTAAATGCAACATTTACACCGTTTGATGCAAATTTTTCAGCAACAGCTTTACCAATACCTTTTGTTGCACCTGTAACAACTACAGTTTTACCCTTCATGTTAGACATAGTTTACGCTCCTACTATTTTATATTTTTTCATAACTTCTTCGATCTTTTTCATATTCTCACTGCTTGGTGGAACTAATGGAAGTCTGTATTCCAATGTATCTATAAGTCCGGCTATATACATAGCAGCTTTAATAGGTATAGGATTACTTTCACAGAAAAGTACTTTATTGATCTCAAAGAGTTCATCGTTGATAGATTTTGCCATTTTAAGATCACCCTTAAGTGCAGCATGTACCAATGCACTTTTTATATCTGGTAAAAGGTTAGAGGTCACAGAAGTGATACCCTTTCCTCCACTTGCCAAGATAGGAAAATCAATGACATCATCACCAGAGAAGAGATAAAGATCAGGGATTTTACCAAGAAGTTCAACTGTACGTTCCATAGATCCAGTTGCTTCTTTGATACCCATAATGTTCTCTACATCATCAAAAAGTCTTTTGACTGTGTCCGGTAAAATGTCAACACCTGTTCTTCCTGGTACATTGTAAAGCATAAAAGGTACTTTAACCGCAGAGGCGATAGCTTTGTAGTGCTGGTAAAGACCTTCTTGACTTGGCTTATTATAGTAAGGGCTTACTGAAAAAAGGGCATCTACACCACATGCTTCGGCATGTTTGGCGATGTTTATCGCTTCATGTGTAGCATTGCTTCCCGCACCTGCCAGTACTTTAGTTGTAGTATCTTTACAGACTTCTACTGCAATCTCGATACATCTTTTATGTTCATCAAGGCTCAGTGTTGCAGACTCACCTGTTGTTCCCACTGGACATACTGCATCAATATTATGTGCAATTTGTCTCTCTATGAGTTTTGCATATGTTGCTTCATCTAAGGTACCATTTTTAAATGGTGTGATCAGTGCAGTAGTTGCACCTGTAATGTAGTTACTCATGTTTTTCCCTCTTACGTCATGCTGAATCTGTTTCAGCATGACGTGAAATGTTATATTTTTTCTTCTTGTTTTTTTAGAATCACTGTAGTTGAAAAGTCGTGATCAAAATACTTTTTAGCGATATCGCTAATATCTTTGAGTGTAATTTTATCTAATTTCTCTTCATATTCAAGTAAAGGTTTTATATTTCCTTTAACATAGTACTCTCCATAGAGTCCTGCAACCGAAGATGAACTCTCCAAAGAGTAGATGAACTCAGCTTTTGTGTTGATCTTGACCTTGTCAAGTTCTGCTTGTGTGACATCACCTTTTTTAAGTTTTTCAAGTTCGATGAGTATCTCTTTTTCTACAGTATCAAGAGATGCACCCGGAGTGACCATTGCCATCACAAGAAAAACACCAGGATCTGCAAGTTCCATGTTATAGCCATAGATCTGGTTCACAAGCTTCTTGTCATTCACCAGTGTTTTTACAAAACGGCTACTTTTCCCGGAACTTAAAATATGACTGATGGCAGAGAGTGCCACTTGATCTTTATGCTCATAGTTGGGGATAGCATAAGTGATGGCTAAGGTATCAACCTGATTACTCTCTTTATGTAAGATGGCTCTTTTAGCACCATCTACTTTAGGTTCAACAGCTGTCACTTTTGGGATGCTGTGTTCATTTTTGATATTTCCAAAATACTTCTTGGCTTCTGTAAAAACTTCTTCAGGTTTGATATCCCCTGCAACCACTAAGATAGCATTGTTAGGTTGATAATAACGTTTATAAAAATCCCGGATATCTTCTATTTTCCAAGAGAGGATATCTTCCATAAACCCTATAGGAAGCCAGTGGTAAGGGTGGTAGGTAAAATGCGTGTTAAATACACGAAAGTAAAGGTATCCCATAGGATTATTATCTGTACGTAAACGTCTCTCTTCCGCAACTACATCACGTTCTTTTTGGAACTCTTCGTCTGTGAGTTTTAGATTATGCATAAGTTCAGAAAACAAGTCAAGGCTTAATGCTAAGTTCTTACTTGCTGTTTTAATGTAGTAGTGTGTCTGGTCAAAGCCTGTTGAAGCATTGTTGACACCGCCACGACCTTTTACGATAGTGTCAAATTCACCTTCTTTAAGTTTATCGGTTGACTTAAAACTTAAGTGCTCAAGCATGTGTGCCATACCACTTTTGCCCATGATTTCATTTCGGCTACCTACTTTATAGTAAATATCCGTAGTGATTACACCAGAATCGTTATCCATAGGGATGACAACGATCTGCATCCCATTATCTAATGTTTTTGTAAAATGTTTTGGCAGTGAATTGGCCATTAATGCTCCTGAAAGTAGGATGAACCCTACAATTATTTGTTTTAAATTCATTGTTTTCCTCGTTTCGCGTAGGGTGGGTTCACCCACCGTGTAATAGGAAATTAGCATATTAACAATAGTTGATTTCCAAAGGTGGGAAATCCCACCCTACGCGATATATTATTTCCAGTCAGACCCGATAGCTTCTGATATGTGATTATATCCATCATTCTTTAATAGAGTGATAAGTCCTTCATTGATCTCTTTGATAAGCGCAGGACCTCTGTAAACCAGCATACTGTACACCTGTACAAGTGATGCACCCGCTTTGATACGTTTATATGCCTCTTCTGCAGAGTCTATACCACCCACAGAGATAAGAAGTGTTTTCCCGTAGAGCTCTTTAGCAACAGCTTTAAAGAGTTGGTAAGATTTTTCTGTAAGCAGAGCACCTGAGATACCACCAAAGTCTTTTGCATGAGAAGTAAGAGAATAGTCTATAGTTGTATTGGTGGCGATGATACCTGCTGCACCTGCTTCTACAGCGGTTTTACAAAGTGCTATAGCATCTTCTGGCTCCATATCGGGTGCTATTTTAAGCAGGACAGGTTGAGTGGTGATCTCTTTTGCCATTTCAAAAATAGCTTTGATGAAGTTCTCATTCTGTAAGTCTCTCAAGCCTGGGGTATTGGGTGAAGAGATATTGATCACGATATAGTCACCATGATCTTTAAAAGATTTGAAAAGTATCTCATAGTCTTTGAGTGCTTCATCTTCAGGAGTTACTTTGTTTTTACCGATGTTGATACCTAGCGGGTAGTCAAAAAAGTAAAGTTTATCAAGACGTTGCAGCATATAATCGCTGCCCTTATTGTTGAAACCCATGGCATTTTGGATGGATTGATCTTCAATGAGTCTAAAGAGCCTTGGTTTAGGGTTACCATCTTGTGGCAGAGGAGTAACGGTACCTATCTCTGTAAAACCAAAGCCCATGCTTGGCATAGCGGTGATGTACTGACCATTTTTATCAAATCCGGCACCAAGCCCTACAGGGTTTGGAAAACTACGTCCAAAGATCTTTTGCTGAAGCATAGGGTGTGTGATAAAGTTCTGGTTTGTAACATAACGCATAAGCATAGGACAGTGGGCAATAGCTCTGAGTCCAAGTCCCGCAACACTGTGTGCTGTCTCCGGGTCAAGTTTAAAAAGTATTTTTTTGAGGTTTTGATAAGAAAAAAGTGACACTATAATCTCCGTAATAAATTATGGACATTATAGCTAAGTATTTTAAAAGAAGTAGTGTGCACCAAGAGATGCACCGTGAAGGTCATCCAGGTAATCCAGATTTTGAACTTTATAGTAGTGGTAACTTAGGTCAATATCGATATCATCTGTTGCATAAATGATAAATCCAAAGTTTCCACCAAAATAAAAGCCATTCGTCTCATCAAACAGTTCAGCCTCTTCTAATGGTATATTGAGTTCGTCCGTATCAAAATTCATATATCCGGCAACACCACCTATATAGGGTCTAAGTTTTGCTGTGCCGAACATATCATCTAAAAGTATTTTGTCTATCTCTACAAAAGCACCGTAATATGAATCGTTAGTATAGTCCAGACTGAAGATCGTTCTCCAATCGAGTGATTGCTGACCGTATTTTAATGCAAAACCACCTTCCCATGATGATTCTCCCGGATCTATGTCGATATTTTGTGTTGCAACAGACAATCCCATAAAAGAAAAATCTTTGTAACTTTCTCCAAAGAGGGAAGTTAAAAACAGTAAAGATACAATAAGTGTTCGAAACATTGCTGCCCTTTATAAAAATATAGAGTTAGATATTCTATGCTGTGATATTATATAGTATGATAACTTGTTTTATTCTTATAAATTAGACTCTTTAGCCAATTTTCGATAAGTCTCACATTCTTGAAGCAGATCATTATGGGAACCTCTACAAATGATCTCTCCATTCTGAAAGACCAAAATAGTATCGGCATGTTCTATGGTACTGAGCCTATGAGCTACCGTAAAGGTGATCATTTCAGATTTAAGTTCTTGTAAGGCTTTCTGTATAAGTGCTTCACTTTTAGTATCAAGTGCAGAGGTTGCTTCATCTAAGATGAGGATATCAGGATCTTTATAGAGTGCACGTGCCAATGCAATGCGTTGTCTCTGTCCTCCTGAAAGGTTATCTCCACTTTCAGATAATAGTGTATGGATACCGTCTTCGAGTTTCTCTATAAACTCCATGGCATAGGATTTATGTAATGCAGCTATGACTTTTTGTTCATCTATTTCTTCCCCATAAGCGACGTTTGCAGCAATGGTATCATTGAAAATATAAATACGTTGTGTCACATAAGCGATTCTTTGGTGTAAAGAGGTAAGTGTAAATTCTCTATTATCTGTTTTGTTAATAAGAATTTCACCACTGTTTGGATCATAAAAACGTACAAGCAGGTTTACCAATGAGCTTTTACCTGCACCACTGTCACCTACCAATGCAATAGATTCTCCTTTTTTTGCTTCTAAAGAGATGTTTTTTAAGGCAGGTGTCTCTTCATAGTTGAGCGAGACGTTTTCCAGGGTGATAGTTTCAATTGTATCGGTGAGTTCTTTCGTACCTGACGTAATATTGGGATTGATATCCAGTAGTTCATGCATACGTGTATTGGCAGTAATGGCATCTTGTGCTTTATTATATAGGCCCGATAGTTTTTTGATAGGTGTATAGAGCATAAAAAGAGCGGTAGCAAAGGCAAAGAATGCCCCTACGGTCATATTTCCGTCAATGACCTCTTTCCCCCCGATATAGATCACTACTCCAATGGCAACAGAACCCAGGATCTCCATAATTGGTGAGATGAGAGCATTTGTTTTGACCTGTTTCATCAAAAACTTGAAGACATTTTGATTCTCTTTGGCAAAACGTTGGTGTTCATAGCTTTGTGTCGAGTTAGATTTTATCACTTCAATGTTAGATAATATCTCACCTAGTCTGGTGGTCATATCTGCTGTACTCTCTTGAGAGAGTTTTGAGTATTTACGCATCTTTTTAGCAAGTCTGGTGAGTGGGAAAATGGCAAGTGGCATAATGATGAGAAAATACAAAGCAAGTTTTGGACTCTCGTAGATGACATAGCCTGTAAGTGCGAGTATGGTTAAACTCTCACGGATGAGATCCGGGATGATATTTGCAACTACCATTTGGATACGTGTAATGTCATTGGTGACACGTGAAAGCAACTCTCCTGAGTGTATGGTCTTGAAGAAATTCATATCTAGATACGTAAGATGTAAAACAAGTTTGTCACGAAGTTTACGTACCACATCTTGACCGATGTAAGAGGTATAGTAGGTTTGTATATATTTCCCTATCCCTTTTAAAGTAAACACACCAATTAGAAGAAAAGGCATAAGTTTTAACATCTCTATGTCTTTATTGATAAAGACATCATCAAGTACAGGTTTAATGAGTTGTGCAGTCCCCGCAGTTCCTACAGCAACAGCGATCATCCCTAAAACAGCAAAGAAAAATTGTCTTTTATAGCCGACAAGATAGGGGAGATACTGTTT
>JAYEOF010000252.1:0-9446 GCA_034722695.1 Campylobacterota bacterium | reverse complement strand
AGTTCATCACGAATAGTATCAGAGCGTTCAAAGTTTTTCTCTTTTTTGGCTTCTGTACGTTCTGCAAGAAGTGTTTCTATCTTCTCTTTGAGTGCTTCATTCACACCTATTTGGAAGTAGGAGAAAGGTTCTTTTCCTCCAAAACCAAGAAGAGTCTCTATAAACTCAATGTTGGCAATAGTCTCTTTTTTGAGTGCTTTGTCTTTAGGGTTGGCATCAAATTTCTCATTTGTACTTGCTACCATATCATCGATGACAGAGAGTGCTATAGAGATATTGAGATCATCAGACATGGCATCTAAAAGTGACTTTTTAAATACTTTATTGACAGCAGACCCTTTACCCGGCAGGACTCTCTTTTTGAGTCTATAGAGTTTATCCAGTCTCTTTTTGGCTGTGAGTAGATCTTCTTCGTTAAAGTTGAAGTCATTTCTGTAGTGTACGGAGTTGAGGTAGTAACGCAGTACTTCACCGTCATAAACCTTGAGGGCATCCTTAAGAAAGAAGCTGTTGCCTAAAGATTTACTCATCTTCTCTCCATCTATCTGTACAAAACCGTTATGCATCCAGTATTTTGCTAGCTCATGACCCGTAGCACAGCGACTTTGGGCTGCTTCATTTTCATGGTGGGGGAAAAGCAGGTCTGCACCTCCCCCATGGATATCAATGCTATATTCATCACTGCCATGTTCTGATGCAAAGTGTTTCTCTATCATCGCCGAACACTCTATGTGCCATCCCGGACGACCTGAAGAGAAGTTGGTATCAAAACAGATATTTTCCTCTCCCTTGCATGCTTTCCACAAGGCAAAGTCTTTAGGGTTACGTTTCTCAGAGGTGTGTTCTACACGGCTTTGGTTATCGTCATCTTCACCTACCTGATGGGAAATATCACCATAGGCACTGTCCTTACTTGTATCAAAATAGACATCACCCGTAGAGATGACATAGGCGATATCTTTATCAATGAGTTTTTGTATCATGCTCTCTATGGCTTGGAGTGATTCAGTGGCTTTAGGTTCGATGTCTGCACGTTGTACCCCAATGGCTTCCATCTCTTCAAGATATCGATCTATGTAAAAAGAGGTGATCTCTTCCATGGATCTACCTGTAGCTTCTACTTTTTTGATGATCTTATCGTCAATATCAGTAAAGTTCTTTCCCATTGTTACTTTGTATCCAAGTGCTTTAAGAGTACGAGAAAGCAGGTCAAAAGAGAGGCTGCTTCGTGCATGACCCAAGTGAGCATCGTCATAAACAGTAGGACCGCAAACATAGATGCTTGCTTCACCATTACGGATGGGTTCAAAAGGGAGTTTTGTTTTTTGTACGCTGTCGTAGATAACCATATTTATATTGACCTTTAATTGTGTTGAATATCGTGATTATATCAAATTTATCTAATGAGAGTAACTACCCAACTATTCAGAAAATAAATGACTAGACTAAAAACTATCATCATAGTTATAAAATAGAATGATCTTTTAGATTTTATAATGTCTAAAAATCTATCTGTTCCGACCTCTTTTACTGTAAAGATAAACAGTACCCATCCACCGAGACTTCCAGCCAATGCAAGCCCGGAAGCTCCAAGAGGATGCATGAGTATAAGAGAAGCTGTAACAGAAGTTATAAGTGAATAGACGGCTATTTTCGCAGCCTTTAAGTGTCTATGTGAAGCATAGAGGAAAAGAGAAAAGAGTTTTGCCAGTCCAAAAGGTAAAAGACCCACCATATACATTTGAAGTACACTTACTGTCTCCAGCGTTTGAACCTGTGTAAATTTTCCTCGCTCAAAAAGTAGCCATACGATGGGTTCAGCCAGTAAAATACCCCCGACCATAGCAGCACCTAATAAAAAAGAAAGCAACCAAAAGGCTTGGTTTAGGTTTTTATAGGCGGCTTCTTCTTGCTTATTTTTAAGTGCTTTAGAGACAGAAGGGAAGAGTACCGTAGCTGTAGCGATGGCAATGATAGCAAGGGGAAGTTGAAAAATACGGTTGGCATAAAAGAGGTAAGAGACTGAACCTGTCATAAGAAATGTTGCCAAGATAGTGTCTATAAAAGCAGAGATCTGAGGTGTGGAGTTTCCCAGTATACCCGGTAAAAAGAGAGATTGAAAGTGTTTTTTCTCCTCTTGCACATCTTTGGTTTTTCTGTATTTCCATCCACCAACAAGTATTTTATGAAGGCTGAACTTGTTGACTGCGATGAGGTGCACAACTACCTGTAATGCTCCACCGATGAGTACTGCAAAACTAAGTGCATACGCTACAGTTTTTGGATCTTCTTTCATATAGATGTACAGTGCTACGATCATGGAAATATTGAGCAGGGCAGTTGCCATGGCAGTAGTGGCAAAATGATTTTTGTATTGAAGCAGCGTGGCTAAAAAAGTGACGATGAAGATGAGGTCCAGGTACCAAAAGTTTATGGCGGTCATCGGTGCGGTTTGTGCTATCTGTTCACTGTCCCACCCCCAAGCCAAGAGTTTGGTTATGGGTTCGGGAAAAAAGGTTATAAGTAGTGAAATAGCCATCAGAAAAAGTAAAAACCTTAAAAAGATCGCTGTAGCAAAGACCCCCTTATGTCGTGAAGCAACAAACGAGGGCATAAATGCCTGTGTAAAGGCACCCTCCGCAAAGATACGACGAAAGAGGTTAGGGAGTTTAAAGGCAACAAAGAACATATCAGACCAAATAGAAGCCCCAAGTGCAGATGCCATAAGTACATCACGTCCCAAACCCGTAACACGTGAAAACAGTATACCGAAGCTGTTGGTGAAGATGGATTTTAGTCGCATGATGTTCTTTAATGATTTTTTTTCTGTATTTTAACATAGATAAACCAAGTTTTGATTCTTTTGTTTATTATATTTGATATACTATCGAAAAAATGGAGAAGTTGTAATAAATGAAAAAACGTACAAAAATAGTAGCGACCATAGGACCTGCTTCCGATTCACTTGAACAGATCACGGCACTTATGCGGGCAGGGGTGAATGTCTTTCGTTTGAATTTCAGTCACGGGACCCATGAATATCATTTGAAAGTGATCTCACGGATACGTGAAGCGATAAAGAGTACAGGACTGGTGAGCGGAATTCTGCAGGATATCAGCGGACCTAAGATCAGGGTAGGGATGCTGGAAGAGGATTTTACTCTTAATGCCGGTGATACCATTGAGTTTGTCAAAAGTGAGATCGTAGGACACAAAGTCGGTAAAGGACATTACAGGCTCTGCATCAATGAGCCAAATATCCTTGATCAACTCTCGATCGGTGATTATATCTACTTGTATGACGGTATCATTCGTGCAGTTGTCACCAATACGGCTCCTGAGCCTGTGACTGTTGAGATAGAAAATGATGGCATGCTCTCATCACGAAAGGGAGTCAATTTTCCCAATACCAGTCTGGGGATAGATGTATTGACGGACAAAGATAGAAAAGATATGCTTTGGGGTATTGAGAATGGCGTTGATTTTATGGCGATCTCATTTGTTCAAGATGCAGATGATATGATCGCTGCACGTGAGATCATTACATCAAATGGAGGCTCAGTACAGCTTTTTGCCAAGATAGAAAAATTTGATGCGGTTGAAAATATCGATGCGATACTTGAAGCCAGTGACGGGATCATGGTAGCAAGGGGTGATCTCGGTATCGAAATTCCCTACTTTGATGTACCGTACACACAAAAAATGCTGATCCGTAAAGCCAATAATATGAGTAAACCGGTTATCACCGCAACACAGATGCTTCTCTCTATGACGACCAAGGAGACTGCTACGCGTGCAGAGATCTCTGATGTTGCCAATGCAGTTCTGGATGGCACGGATGCCGTGATGCTCTCTGAAGAGAGTGCAGTAGGGCATAACCCTGTTTTGGCAGTTGAAACAATGGTCAAAACAATTCAGGCAGCAGAAGAGCATTATCCATTTCATAAGTTTTCTCATTTTGATCTGCGTGATGCCGGAGATAAAATTGATGAATCAGCCGTTCGCCTCTCAGAGAGCTTGGATTCGTCAGGTATTATAGCTATGACCGCATCAGGCCAGTCAGCTAAGAAGCTAGCCCGTTTCCGTCCGAGCAGACCGATCTATGCTGTAACACAAGAGAGTAAAGTAGCACAGTCACTGACGATCGTTTGGGGTGTTGCTCCAGCATTTTCGGTAGAGAAAGGAGGACTTCGTATGATGATGGGTGAAGTCATGGATGAAGGCTTGCATAGAGGAGTATTGCATTTGGATAACAGTTATATACTCACAGCCGGAGACCCTGTCGGTATATCAGGTTCTACCAATTTGATCCAAGTGATCACCGGGTATGAAATGGAATATTTCTGTTCATTGAGAAGAAAAAAATAATAATAGAACAAAACAGAACCCTCTGAATAAAAAATTAAGGATCGATAATGAGAAAAATTTTATGGATAGTAGCTTTTACTATGATTACACTTGGTGCGAAAGATGCTGTTGATGCAAAAAACTATGTTAATACAGTAAAGTCAGATCAAATAGAAGCAAAAGAGTTGTATAAGTTGATCAAAGATGATGTAGAAGATTTTTATATTGTAGACATTAGAGAACCCGATCAGGTAGGACATGGTGAGATATTTCATCTTAATTTAGTGACGATTACAAGAGGGTATTTGGAATTTAAAATAGAAAATCAAATTAAAAATAAAAAATCACGTATCGTAGTCTATTGCTGTACAGGAAAAAGAGGAACGCTTGCAGCTAAGACACTTAACGATATGGGATATACAAATGTCTCCTCACTTCAAGGTGGGATAAGACAATGGGTTGCAGATGGGTATCCTCTTGATACGGTGTATGGAGAAGTCTTTTTAAAATAAAGGGCACCTCTTCACTATGTTTAAATCAAAAATATGTCAATTTGACATGTTTTTACTGATTCGGAGAAAGTGTTGATATACTTTGACAATTAATTAATAAAGGGTTGTCATGATAGTAGGAATAGAAGGTACAGTAGAAAGAAGAGATCCGACTTTTGTACATTTGAATGTGAATGGTATTATTTATGAAGTACAGGTGTCTATCAATACTTCTAATGCTATACAAGAGAAGAGTGTGAAGCTTTTTGTGACCCAAGTGATCCGTGAAGATGCCGATCTTCTTTTTGGATTTATGGATACCAATGAAAAAAAGATGTTTGACACTGTTTTAAAAATAAATGGTGTGGGTCCCAAAGTAGGGCTTGCTATCTGCTCTACTTTCACCCCAAGTACTTTTGCAAAAGTGGTAGCTTCCAAAGATGTAAGTATGCTAAAGAGAGTACCGGGCATAGGACCTAAAGCTGCAAGTCGAATTTTGGTGGAGTTGGCAGACTTTATTGTTGATGGCAATGAAGAGAGTGGAAACTCCGGTGCATTGGGTGAAGCAGTAATGGCACTGGAGAGTTTAGGATTTAAAAAAGATGCTATACAGAAAGCACTCTCCGGATGTACTGGAGATACCAGTACATTAGTGAAAGAAGGGTTGAAGAAGCTACAAAGACTGTAATGATTGGATTTTTTACAATATTCATTATTTTAAGCATGCATATAGAATAGTAATATATAATTCTCTTATAACTATTATAAGGAAATAAAATCATGAAAAAAATCATTTCATCTTCAATTCTCGTTGCTGCCTTGGCAGTTAATTCTATGGCATATGATACGACAAAAGCAGAAAAATTTGACAAGTTCTTCTCAAACTTTACTCAAAAAGCATGTGCAGACTCTAAACTTTTCATAAAAAGTGAAGAAGTCATGAAAATGCTTAGAAAGAATACAGATTTTACACTGCTTGATATTCGTACCAAAGGAGAAGCAGGTATTGTTGCACTGTCTGCAGAGAATGGGGTATATATTCCACTAAAAAACCTTTTTGAAAAAGCCAGCCTTGATAAACTTCCCGCTGATAAGCCGGTTGTTGTGGTATGCCATTCCGGAGCACGTGCTACTATGGCAGTCATCGGTCTTAAACAAGTTGGTTTCAAACAAGTCCATGTACTTAAAGGTGGTCTTGCTGCGTTGGCAGATGCCAATACACCAAAAAATGCTCCAATGCAATAACACCTTCACTCAAACTTCCTATGTAGAGGTTTGAGTCCCTACTCATTCTCTTTTTTAATTTCTATGCGATATAAAGTTCTTCAAGCATATTCAATAGAGGAAGAAAAAGTATCTCTACCTCAGACATTTCAATATTTCCCTGATTTGGAAAGAAAAAATGGTTATTCCTGTTACGCCGTGTACGAATAATGATATAGATCATCTCTGAGATCAGTTTTGCTTTTTGGGGATCAAAAGAGATATATCCAAACAGTTCTTCTTCTGCAGATCTTATTGCTGTACTGATGGTGCCGGTATTGATCTGGGCTATATAGTCTATCTGCAAGGTTTTGAGTGTTGATTGAAGCCATATGTTACTTGATGCATTGACCTTGTTTCCATACTCTCCATGGGCTCTTTTTTTAAAGAAAGCTATATGATGTTTAAGTAGACAAGACTTGAGTAAAGTCTCCGCTGCCAGTGAGATGTCACGCCAGAAATCCACAGCTTGAAAAGGATCCTCTTTAGGAAGTTTATCTAGCATAAAAATGCCATTTTTGTATATAAGCACTTCATGATGTGTAGCAAGATGGATAGCATAGTCATGGTTTTCTTTGGCAATATTGCTAATGTCTATAGTTGTCATATTAAGCCCTTTTAAATATCAACTCTTTAACCTCTTTTCCTATGGCTTGAGCCACGACACTGCATTTTACGACAAAGAGAAAATAGACAGGACGTTTGGCTGCCTGGTAGAGACTTTCAAAGTTTCCCATACCTTTTGCCAATACAATATCGGCACGATCAAAAATGGCTTTTGACTCTGTATTGATCTCATCAAGATCATATCCGGGAGTGGCAACACCGGTATCTATAATATGCGCACAACTTTTGAGTATCTGAGCCTCTTTGAGTGTTACATCATTGATGATGGGTTTACCCCTGACAAAGTAATAGACTTCCATATCATAGCTTTTTTTGATGGTCTCTATGAGGACTTTATCAAAGATGTGTTCTCCGACATTATCACCAATGATCACCATCTCTTTTGCTTCTTGCAGTTCCTTTTCAAATGTAGGAAAATCATCAATACTAAAGGCTTGATGAAAGTGGTTTTGGATCATCTCATTCAGATCAAACTGATTCTGTGCACCAAAATCGATTACATTACCGATCACAGCCAATTTGAGTGCATCAGGAATGGTTTGTATGAAGGAAGTGTCAACCTTCAAAGCTTCTTGTGTTGAATACTCTTTTGCCCGAGCAACAGGGTCCTCTTCTCCTGTGATGTCCGAGATAGACTGATATATCTCTTTAGCGATCTGTGGAGGGGTATAGCTCATGTCATGATCGATCAGGATCTGTGCAGTACTGTCAAAGACTTCTTTACTTGTCTTGTCATCCAGTTCCAATAATTTGGTGACTTTTAGGGATTGGTTAAATAAACAAGCTATACAATCTGGTTTAATGTTCACTTTATACTTTCCTTTTTGATGATATTAGCATAATTATCCAAAGGTAACTCAGTTTTTGATTCTGACTTAGCTATAATTTATAAATAAAAAAAGGATTTTATATGATCAAAAAAATAACATTGGCAATGGCAGTTACATTAGCAGGCTTATCACTTTATGCAGAGACAGAAAAAAAAGACAATATTCATATGTTTCCTCAAGCAAAAGAGGGTTTTGTCCGTCATGTGATAGAAGTGCCAAAGACAGATAATGATTATGACCATAAGGTAGAGTTACTTATCGGGAAAAATATGATGGTTGATTGTAATCAGCATTCATTAAGAGGTAAAATTGAGAATGTAACCCTAAAAGGGTGGGGATACAAATACTTGGAAGTCTCAGATATTCAAAATGGACCAAGTACAATGATGGCATGTAGTGAACCTAAAACAGAAAAGTTTATCACATTATATATGGGAAAAGAAACCTTACGTAGATACAATAGCCGTTCACCTATAGTTGCTTATGTTCCAAAAGGGTATGAAGTTCGATATCGTATTTGGAGTGCAGGAGACAAAGTACAGCAGGCTAAACAAAGATAAGATAAATATCAGTCACAAAAAAGAGTAATGATGATATCCTTCGCAAAATAAATAAAGGAGTAGTACCATCAAACATTTTTTACTGAAAACGCTACTACTTCTTTTTTTAGGCACATCTTACCTCACTGCGACACATATACACCACGATGACTCACATCATGAAGATGGATGTGAAGTCTGTGTTGTGGTCAACAATTTTCACAGTGCAGATATTCCACATGCAGCTATAGATATACCTTTAGTCGAATATACGCATGAAGAAATAAGATCTCATCATACCTCTCCTGCAACAGCTATCTACAAAGGGTTTTACAGTACAGCTCCTCCTTCACATTAATTCTATACTACAAACAAAACAAAATTATTATAATAGAATAAATAAAGGAAAACTACATGAAAAAAATGAAAATTTTAGTTGTAGTATCACTGCTTTTCACTTTAAGTTATGCAGAGAGTACTACAGTAAAGTTCAGTTACGAGAATCTAAATTTCGATAACTCCAAGAAAAAAGACAGAGGGGATAGATATGGTATGGTCTTAAGCCATAAAACAGATGCCGCACTGTATCAAATAGCGTATGAAAGAACCGATACGGATACCTTTCAACCACCTCTCCGGGATGATTTGCATGTCAACAAATATTTCTTGAAATACACGCATATGTTAGAGGATAAACAGGCATTCTCTGCAAGTTATGCAACAATAGACGACAACCTTATGAAAGAGACAGATGGTGGGCATATTTATGGGTTGGGGTATAAGTATCATGCCTTTACTTTGACACAGTATTTGAGTGATTATATCCATTTTAATGTCTATCAGACAGATTTAAAGTATACGTTTCATAAAGATTTTGACGGTATAGAAACACATACAGAGCTCATAGGAAAATATATCCATTTACAAGACAGGGAAAGTAATGCTTTTTCAGCCAATGCCAAGGAAGATTATTTTACCCCCGGAGTTAAATTTCATGCACACTACAATGATTATCATTTAGGTGCAGGGGCATTTTTCGGGAAAAGGGTTTTTGCTGTGATGCAGAATGGGTTTAAAGTACAACATCATGCGATGGAGTTCAATGAGACCTATATGATTGGATTTGGAAAACATTTTGGTGCAGCAGACTTGACTTTAAGATATGTCTATCAGGAAGCTACAGAAATACCTATTCATAATGAAAATGTCAAAGTGCAAAATGTAGGACTTATGCTACGATATCGTTTTTAAGCGGGATTTGTAACTCTTTTTGCAGAGACAAATTTTTTGGCATAATAGCCGTGATGGACAGGGGAGATGATGATGCCTTTCTTTTTTGAAGCGGCATG
>JAYEOF010000251.1:0-4225 GCA_034722695.1 Campylobacterota bacterium | reverse complement strand
TGTCAAATTGACATACTTTTAGTTATTTTCACTATCTATCTCGATGAGAGTATGTACATTTCCTCTGGGATTGTAATCTGCAATGAGTTTCATAGATTTAGGCTTTAATTTACTGTAAAGTGTGTCATAAATTTCATTGGCTGAATTCTCATGAGAAATGTGTCTATACATGAAAGAGTTGATGTAGAGTTTGAGTGCTTTGAGCTCTATAACTTTTTGGTCTGGGGTATAAGAGAGTTTCAGTGTTGCAAAATCTGGGTATCCTGAACGTGGACACAGGCACATGAATTCTGGGAGCTCTATATTGATTGTATAGTTTTTTTTATGTTCATTGGGCCAATAGTTCTCTTCACTATTGATATCAAATTCCTGTATCTCTTTTTCACCGTATTTCATGCTTGTCCTTTAATTGTATCTGTTAATAAGTTCTGTTTCTGTGATAGGTTTACTTATCCCAAAGCCTTGAAGATAATCTATACCAAGTGCTCTGAGCTTGTCTTTTTGTGTATCTTTATCTACCCATTTAGCTACTGTAATGATCTTTAAGTCCTTAGACATTTTGATTAGAGACTCCAGCATTGCATAACTGGTTTCATCTTGCAGGTTGGTCACATAGTCTCTGTCAAATTGGATCATATCAAACTTAAAATGTTTCATGTACTCCATAGAGGCATTAGATGAGCCAAAATTATCAATACAGATACGTACACCTTTTGCCCTGAATTTATTGAGTGTTTTAAGATATCCACCAAGATTATGGTGGGTCTTTCGTTCATACAGTTGTATGATCAGGCGAGAAGGATCAATCTCTTTTTGATCTAGATAGTTAAAAAACTTCTCTTGAAATGATGGGTCTCTCAGTGAGAAAGGAGAGAGATTGAAAGTTAGAGAGATACTTTTATCTATTAAAGGCAAAAGGTCTATAATATGTTTAAGCAGTGTAAAATCATACTCTCTTCCTAAGCCTAAACGATTAATGACGGGAAGATAAACTCTAGGTAAGATATTTCCTGATTTGTCTGTATTGAGCTTCACTGCAATCTCATAAATATCTATGATATTCTTTTTGGTATTGAGCAGAGGTCTGAAGCTAAGAAGAAGATCATTATTTTTAATGGAAGCAATAATCGACTTTTCCATATCGGAGATCTCTGTTGCATCTTTAGTAACAGGTATATTTTTTTCTTTAGCATTTTTATCAAATTGCATTGTAATGATATCTTGAAGCTGAAGGATGACTTGTTGAAAATCTTTACCTGTATTGGTTACAATAGCAAATGTGTAATCTACTTCAATATTGTTAATAGTGGTGTTTTCTTGGGTAAATTCCTCTAGAATTTTTTCTAGATCATCATAGGTCTCATCCAATGCAATAAGGAATTCAGCACCATAACGTCTACCGATAAGTGTCTTGTGTAAACCTTTTTGTTGAAACTTGAGATTTAACTTTTGAATGATGGTATAGAGAATGGTATCTACTTCCCTATCACTATAATTTTGATTGATAGTTGAAAGGTTTTTGATAATGATCAGTGCAAGTGTTTGAGGCTTGGAATCTTCTAGTTTTTTGACAAAAGCTTTTTGATTGAATCCCTGGGTTGTTTGATCTACAAGGGTTTCCTTTACGCTTACATTCATCAGGAAATAGATAAAGTAGATAGTGATAAATGTAATAGAAGCAATAAGAAAGACATTTTGAAAATTAAAATTGAAAGTATTGTTATTGGATATGGTAGTAAAAAAAACTAAAAAAATAAGAATAAGTACTGGAATACCTGCCCTAAGGGCAAGTTTAAAACGTCGTTCTCTCTCTTCCAGTTCAGATAACAGCATTAAACATCCAAGTGTTTCACATCTTTGGCATGGCTTTCAATGTAGTTTCTTCTTGGTTCTACTTCATCACCCATAAAGAGGGTAAAGGTATCACTTGCTTCTTCGATGTCATCTATCTTCACTTGTAGCAATCTTCTGTTCTCCGGTGTCATGGTTGTTTCCCAAAGTTGTTCAGGGTTCATTTCTCCAAGACCTTTGTATCGTTGAATGTATGCACCTTTTTTTGCTGCACTCTCAACTTCGTCAAAGAGTGCAAGAAGGTCTTGATCTTTAAACTCATCGGTGATATGATCCTGGATCTTTTGATGGATATGGATCGCTTCATTGTAATGAGGGTTTGTGAAGAGTACTTCATCAATGATAAGCTCTTCAAGACCATCGTTTGTTTGAACAAAGTAGTGTAGTTTATCCTCTGTAATGGTTTTATTGAGGATATTGTATCCAAGCACATCAATATACTTTTCAATGGTTTTGGCTAGTTCTTTATTTGAAGTACCGATCACATCAGGATTTTCTATCATGTAGCGTAGTGCTTCAGGGAGTGCAAAACGTTTCTCTATCTCCCTGAGTGTCATTTTATAATAGGCTACAAGTTTAAAGAGGTCGATAAGGTCGTTTTCTCCCATAGTGGTACTCTCTATTACTGAGATACCATTTTCAATGAGGAAATCATTGAGTGATTTATCATCTTTAAGATAGGTCTCATTTTTCCCTTTTTTGTAGCGGTAGAGAGGTGGTTGTGCAAGATATAGATATCCTTTTTCAATAACAGGTTGTAAAAATCTAAAGAAGAATGTCATTAACAGTGTTTGAATGTGTGATCCATCAACATCGGCATCGGTCATGATAATGATCTTGTGGTATCTGAGCTTATCTTCATTGAACTCTTCACCTATCCCACAACCAAGTGCAGTGATCATGTTTTTGATCTCATCAGATTTGAGAATTTTCTCTAAACGTGCTTTTTCAACGTTAAGTATTTTACCCTTGAGTGGTAAAATTGCCTGAAATACTCTATCACGCCCTTGTTTGGCTGAACCGCCGGCAGAGTCCCCTTCCACCAGATAGATCTCTGAAATTTCAGGGTCTTTACTTTGGCAGTCTGCAAGTTTACCAGGCAGTGTTCCGATACTCATGGAGTCTTTACGTTTGACCAGGTCTTTTGCTCTTTTTGCTGCATCTCTACCTCTGGCAGCAAGCAGTACTTGTGCCATGATAGCTTTTGCTTCTATAGGGTTCTCTTCGAGGTACTTGTTGAAGTTTTCAGAGAAGAATTTTTGCACCAAAGGACGTACATAAGAAGAACCTAATTTTCCTTTTGTCTGTCCCTCGAACTGTGGTTCAGGTACACGTACAGAAACGATGGCTATAAGACCTTCTTTACAGTCATCCCCAGTAATTTTGGTACCTTTCTCTTTTGCATTTGCATTTTTAGAGATGTAGCTTGCCATAGAACGTGTAAGTCCTGCTCTAAAACCTGCTTCATGCGTACCACCATCAGCTGTTTTGATGTTGTTTACGAAAGAGAGTGATTTCTCAGAGTCTGCATCACAGTACATAAGAGCAATATCTATCTCAATATCATCTGCTTGACCTTGAAAGAATTGTGCCTTTGAGAGAGGCTCTCTGGTATTCATATCTTCGACAAACTGTTGGATACCACCTTCGAAATGATAGATCTCTTTCGTTCCATCTCTTTCGTCTCTGAAGTCAATGGTGATCTTTGGATTGAGGTAAGCCAACTCCTTAAATCTTTTCATCAAGATCTCTTTTTGGAAAGTAGTACCTTCTGTAAAGATTGTGTCATCGGCCCAGAATTCTATCTTGGTACCTTTTTTACGAGATGTACCTGTCTCAGTTAAAGCTTCTTGCGGGATACCTGCTTTAAAATCTTGTTCATATGTATGACCATCACGATTGATCGTTAGGTGCAGATCTTTAGCGAGTGCATTTACAACAGAAACCCCAACCCCGTGAAGTCCACCGGAAACTTTATAGGTGTCTTTATCAAATTTACCACCGGCATGGAGGACAGTAAGTACAACAGTAGCAGCTGAGATCTTCTCAGTAGGGTGCTCTGCAACAGGGATACCACGACCGTTATCTTCAACTATAGCTGAACCTGCTTTAGTAAGTGTGACTTTGATCGTATCACAAAAACCTGCCATCGCTTCATCGATAGAGTTGTCTACGACTTCATATACAAGATGGTGAAGTCCTCTTGTTGAGGTATCACCGATGTACATACCCGGTCTTTTTCTTACTGCTTCCAGTCCTTTAAGGACTTTAATATTACTAGCACCATATTCTGCCATGTTGAGACTCCCTATTATTGTTAATAACATAAAATGAACAAAGTCCATTTTATTACGCTAACGCTAAGTTTTCTTCA
>JAYEOF010000250.1:0-4295 GCA_034722695.1 Campylobacterota bacterium | reverse complement strand
TGATGCACAAAAAGACAAAATAGGTTTTACCTTCTCAAGAAACCTTGCCACCTATTTTGAAATACATGGAGAGTATGCCAAAGAGATAGATGGATATCACTCCTATCTTTTAGGCTTGAAATATGTGACGGAAAATGATATTACCATATTAAGTGAATACTACTATGACTCTGAAGGCTTGACCAGGGATGAGATAAGGTCTTCTATAAAATTAATACCTTTTGCCGGGAAAAGCTACTTTATCAATAAATTCTCAAAAAAAGAGCCCTTTGGTATCGTCTACTCTTCTATTTACTTCAAAGATATGTTGAGCACTGAAGACAAAAGTCACTTAGATACTCTTGGATTCATCTATACCTTCAAAAACAATCTTGAAATAGACTTCTCCTATAACCTGAACAGCGGAGACGAAGAGAGTGAGTTTGGGAAAAAAATGGTGAGTGATTTTGCCTGGTTAAAGGCAACGTGGTACTTCTAGGCTTCTTCTCCTAAAAGTTCACGTACAATTTCTCTGTCATCAAAATGGTGTTTCACCCCTTTGATCTCCTGATAATCTTCATCACCTTTACCTAAGATAAGCAATGCATCATCACCTTCAAGATCATCCAGTGCCATCTTAATGGCCAGTTTTCTATCTGGGGTAGCAGTGACATGGTCTTTACCGTATAATCCTACAAGAATATCTTCGAGTATCATCTCCGGTACTTCATCACGGGGATTATCACTTGTTACATAGATCTTCTTTGCAAATTTACCTGCAACAGCACCCATACGCGGGCGTTTTGCCTTATCTCGATTTCCACCAGCCCCAAACACCACAGAGATGTCTCTGTCTTTTATGCTGTCAAGTACCTGATACATACCATCATCGGTATGTGCAAAATCTACGATCACAAGAGGATCACGGCTTACGACTTCCATACGCCCTGCAACACCTGCAAAGTTTTCAACCACTTCACACACCTCTTCTACTTTCCTGCCGGTAAGCATCACAACAGAACCCACTGCAGCCATAAGATTAAAAAGGTTAAAAAGTCCTACCATAGGTGAATGGAACGTAGCTTCTGTCTGCATATGTTTAATACCCGCAGTGATTCCATGAATCAGTGCAAAAGCCTGCACTTTAAATGTTGCCGGTTCATCAACACCGTAACTTTGTGCTCCTATAGGGTTGTAAGTGATGCTTTTAATATCATCTTTATTGAGCAGCTTAGGTGACTCATCTGCAAAGAAAAGACTTTTAACGCGTCTATACTCTTCTACTGTACCGTGATAATCCAGATGGTCACTTGTGACATTGGTATGTACTTTAAGTGCAAAGGTCAAACCTTCTATACGTTTTTGATCTATAGCGTGAGAACTTACTTCCATGATGAAATAGTTACATCCCAAGTCCATGGTCTGCTTCATATTATGCAGTGTTTCCAAGATAGAAGGTGTTGTCATACTTTTCTCTTCTATACGCTTCTCTTGGGCAAATAGCCCCCTTGTTCCTTGAAGGGCAGGTTTCTCATCCAGATCAAGGAGAAAAGAGTAAATAGCTGCGGTTACAGTCGTTTTACCATTGGTTCCGGTTACTCCTACCACTTTCATCTTTTCAAGTCCCCAGATAGAAATAAGTTCTTCTGAAGTGATAAAGTCTGGCTTAGTATCCAAATTTTCATAGTAATGACTATTTTGTGCCGTTTTTAAAAATAATGTTTGATCATCCAGCGCACTGGTATCATCAGATAGAAAGCTGTAGCTTGCATTTTCAATCATTTGTTCAAAAGCTAATTTCACTTCTGTGCACCTCTGACAACATTGTAAAGTGCCAACACATCCTGATCATCACCAAAGAGGTTTGTTGTTGCATCAAGATAGCCCAGTGCCATCTCATCAAAGCCTTCATTTGCAAGTTGTGTCACAAAGTCTATAAACTCATCTTTATCCGTAATAACTACTTTGGTTGAGAACATAATATCTTCAAATGTCTTTTTAAAACTTCCCCGACTCTTTACCAGTGCTAAAAAATCACTATAACGTATACCGTCTCCATACTCTATCTGTTCCTGTATAGGGTTGAGCAAAAGTTCCTGTATATCATGTTTAGAACTGTCTAAAGAGTCTATGAGACCATCTATGATATCTACAGCATTCTCTTTTTCACTTTTGATCATCTGATAGTAATCAAACAGTGCCTGTGCTTCTTCTTCGCTCTCTGCACCCAGATCACTTAAATAGACCCCTATTTTGGCTTCATCCAACAAAGGATAATCTTTTAAAATAAGCCCATAACTTCTTAAAGCATTTATGTAGTCCCCCTTAAGGAACTCACCCTCTGCTCTTTGCAATAATAGATCTTGACTAACTTTATTCATATTAACCTAATTGATCCAATTTATCTTCCCAGCCTTGTGGGACATTCATGACCGTTAAGTCTGGATGGATCAAAGTCTTGAGTTGTCTTTCAACCCCAAACTTCAATGTCGTACCACTGCTTCCGCAGCCTACACAAGCACCTTGGAGCTGTACATAAACCACTCCGTCTTTAATATCTATAAGTTCTATATCTCCACCATCCAACTTAATAGAAGGTCTGACTTTTTCTATCACATCCTTAACCGCAGGCTGCAATTCTTCATCTGTAAACGGAATCAATATTTCTCCTTCATGACATCTAAAATAGACATCTATATATAATTATTATAACAAAATCATAGTAAAAACTCTGTGTAGTACTAGGCTTTATAGGTGTTTATACACTAATAGTGTTATTTTGTCAATGGGGATATGTGGGTTTTTTTAATTTAAGAGGTAGTACCCAAGGCAAAGCCTTGAAATACTGAAGTGAGAGGTGCTAATTATACGAGTTCGATAATTGCCATAGGTGCTGAATCACCTTTTCTCATACGTGTTTTAATAATTCTTGTATATCCACCGTTTCTGTCTGCATACTTTGGTGCGATTTCATTTACAATTGTATTTGTACACTCTTTGTGTTGTAACATTGCAAAAATTGCTCTATGTGAATTCAGATCACCAGCTGCTGCTTTTGTGATAAGTTTTTCATAGTAGCTTCTAAGCTCTTTAGCTTTTGGCAATGTAGTCTCGATTCTACCCTCTTTTGTTAAAGCAATAGAAAGGTTTTTTAGAAGCGCTGCTCTGTGAGAAGACGTTCTGTTCAGTTTACGGTAACCATGCTTATGTCTCATGTTCGTCCTTTTACATTTACACTTAAAGCTTAAGCTTTAAGTTGTTCTATTTTCTTTACAAGATTTGCTCTTGTAACATCTGCGAGTTCAAATTCAGAACCAAATCCGTGCTCTACGAGACACTCATTGATCTCATCAAGAGATTTTTTACCAAGATTTTTAATATTCTTGATCTCATTTTCACTCATCAATACCAATTCACCAAGGAATTTCATCCCTGCTCTGTCAAGTGAGTTGAATGATCTTGCACTAAGTCCAAGACTATCTACAGTCTGCATGAAAGGTTTGAGTTCGCTGTCATCATTGCTTCTTTTTACAGGTGTTACAGAGATGTCAACATCAAGCACACCATTAAAAACAGAAAGTTGCTTATTCATTACTTCCAATGCATTCGTAAATGCTTCAACCGGACCGATCTGAGCATCTGTTTCGATGTCAAATGTGATCTTTTCAAAGTTTGGATTGTCCTCTACAAGTACAGGCTCTATCTTATAGTTTGCTTTTCTTACCGGAGTAAAGAAAGCATCCAATGCGATACTGTCTGCTGCAACATCATCTCTAAGGTCTTCACTTGGTACATAACCAATTCCTTTTGAGATAACGACTGTAAAGTTAAGCTCAGCATCTTCATTAAGTGTAGCAAGTGGAAGATCTCCGTTTACTACTTCAATTTGATCATTGTTAAGATCTTCTGCTGTCACTTCTTTATGTCCAGAAAAACTATATTTAAGCTCTACCTTGTCACTTTCGTCTTTAATTTTAAAACGAATGTTCTTAAGGTTGATAATAAATACAGCCACATCTTCGTGCATACCTCTAATGTTATCAAACTCGTGTGCAGCACCTTCGATCTTTATAGAAATAGGTGCATAACCGATAGAAGAACCTAAAATAAGTCTTCTAAGTGGGTGCGCGAGTGTAACAGCATAACCGCTCTCAAAAGGATAAGCAATGATCTCAGCACGATTTGCGCTGATCTCATTGACTTCTACCTCTGTCGGCATAAATGGTGCAACTTTAATTTTTCTCATTAACTAGCCTTTACTAAGATTATTTAGAGTATAGCTCGACGATTAAACGCTCTTCAACTGGGATTGCAAT